>CBFGPY010000450.1:0-3394 GCA_965650755.1 uncultured Chromatiaceae bacterium
GGATGTGATTTGGGCCATCACCACGCGGATGGACCCGGCGCGCGATACTTTACTGATTGAAAACACACCGATTGATTATCTGGATTTTGCTTCGCCGGTGTCAGGCCTTGGCTCTAAAATGGGTATGGACGCCACCAATAAATGGCCGGGCGAAACCACGCGCGAATGGGGTGAACCTATTGTGATGCGCGAAGATGTGAAGCAAAAGGTCGATGAAATTTGGGATTCGCTTGGCATTCCACTGCCAGTACAACCGCGGGGCTTATACTGATGACAGATAACCCGATGGCAGACCAAAAGTTTTTGGTACGGATTGAACCTTCAGGCGTCACTTTTGCGGCAAGTTCAGCGCAAACGCTGCTGGATGCCGCATTAAGCGCCGGTATCGACTTTCCGCATCGCTGCCGTCAGGGGGTTTGTACTTCCTGCGTTTGCCGGTTAAAAAGTGGCGAAGTGCGTTATGACGAACCGTCGCCGCTGAGCCCTGCCGATGTGGAACAAAAATTTGTATACGGCTGTCAGGCTTATGCCGGCAGTGACCTGGTGCTGCACCATCCATTTATCCGGCCCTGAGCCAACAGAGACGAAACCGCGATGTCAGAACAGTTTTCCCTCCACGCCAGTAACAAAGTGCTGGCTGATGTGGTCAGTATCGAAGCCTTAACCGCTGGCGTACGCCGGGTCCGGTTAAAACCGCAGGAACCTGTGCATTATCTGCCGGGTCAGTACTTACAGATTTTTTTATCCGACAGCGACAAAAGGCCGTTTTCAATTGCCAGTGCGCCCGGCGATGAATTTATCGAACTGCAAATTGGCGGCAATGTGACAGACGCTTACTCCAGTCAGGCGCTGACCCATTTGCAGGACAACCCGGCCGTGCTCATTCAGGTGGGACTGGGTGAAGCTTATTTACGCCCGGACAGCAATCGCCCTGTGCTGTTACTGGCCGGCGGCACTGGTTTCTCCTACGTATGCAGCATCGCCAAAGCTTTAGCGCAGCAGCCGGATGGTCGCCCGGTACAGCTGTATTGGGGCCTGCGCAATGAATCAGCCTTGTATTATCAGCAGGAACTGGCCGAGTTACAGGAAATGCGGCCAGGCCTTGAGCTCATCTTCGTATTGCAGGAACCCACCGGCGACTGGACTGGCCGCACCGGCCTGGTGCATGAAGCGTTGCTGGCCGATATTCCGTCTTTAGCCGGTTACGACATTTACATCGCCGGCCCGTTCCCGATGGTCAAAGCGGTACGTGATGCCTTCCTGGCTGCCGGTGCTGAGCGCGGTCATATGTATGCTGACGCTTTTGCCTGGATTTAATCTGCCATTGTGATGCGACTCGCCTGGCGACGTTGTTCACTATGGCTGCTGGCTTGCCTGATAGCGGGTTGTACACCGCCCGCTGCAGTCCTGCCGACACCGGCTTATGAGCATCAGGTCTATATCTGGCAGCGCGTCTGGCGGCCGGCACATGCGCAAGCCCTGCAGCAAAGCCAACCAGATTTCTCACAGCTGCGGGTGCTCAGCCTGCAATTTCACTTAAGTAACACCGGCCCAGTCTGGACGCACACAGCGCCAGACTGGGCGTTATTAGCACGGGATCTGCGTCCGGTCACGCTGGTGCTGCGGCTGGATGGCCAGTTGTCACAACTGCCAACAGCCGATGTGTTGTGGCGACAACTACAGCCGCAGATTGCGGCGGCGCAGCAGGCCGAAGTCAAACTGCAGGCCATCGAAATTGATTACGACGCTGCCCGCGCTGCGTTAGCGCCTTACCGCCAGTGGCTGCAAGCACTGCGTCAGCAACTACCCGCGTCTTTGTCGTTACAGATCACGGCGTTACCGGACTGGCTACAGTCAAAAGATTATCCGACGCTTTGCCAGGCGGCAGACCAGCTGACGTTGCAATTGCATTCGGTGTTATCCCCCGCCCAAGGTTTGTTTGACAGCAATAAGGCGAAACTTTGGACTGCACTGGCCGCAACCAATACAGCCTGCCGGTGGTTTCTGGCACTGCCGGCCTATCATTCGGCGCTGATCGCAACTGCTGACGGTGGCCGCGTCGAAAGCGAAACTATACTGCCGATCGCAGGAGAGCGTCAGGCGTTGCTGAGCCGGCCTGAGGCGGTGGCAGATTTTTTAAACTGGCTGCGAAGTCAGTCCTTACCGCAGCTCAAAGGAATTGTCTGGTTTCGTTTGCCGTTACCGGACGACCAGCGCAGCTGGCCACTGCCGACCTTACAGGCGCTGGTGCGCGGCGAGGAGCTCAGCGCAACGCTGCACACTGAATTGCAGGCAAATCAGGGCCGCTTTGATATTGTGCTGCGAAATACCGGTAATCTCAGTGCACGGCTACCGGACAACCTCAGCTTTCGCGGTTTACAATGTTTAGGCGGCGACACCAGTGACGGCTATCAGTGGCAACAACAAGGCGGCGACTGGTGGTTGCAGCGCAACAAAACCACAGCAGATACAACGCAAATAACGCCACAACAAGCGCGAACTGTGGCCTGGTTACGTTGTCAGCAATTACATCTCATCAGCACCCCAGCAGATTAAAAGGATTTTTATGACGTATTTTCGTTATTCAGCGCTGGCATCTGTTGTCCTGTTAGGTCTCAGCAGCGCTCCGGCAATGAGCTGTGGCCCGGATTTCCCGTTGCAGCTGCTGTCTGAGCGCGGCACACACCTGCAAAACCTGCCGGAACCGGAATTCGCCGTGCTGGTGACGCAATTAGCCAGCCTGCCGGCGTCCTGGCCTGTACCGGAAAAAAGCTTCCACAGCCAGTATGACTATCAGGCTGAACGGCTTATCAGCAGCACAGAGCAAGCGGAACAGCAGTTATTGCCGGCCGAACAAGCAAAGTTGGTCGCCACCATGCGCCAGCACACCGATGTGACTTCAGCACTGCAGGCCGGCAAAGATCTCAGCGATGAACTGCGCTTCTACACCGCAGGGGCCGTGGTTTTCAGCAAAGATCCAACAGCAGCGGCCGCCCTGTTTCAGCAGGTACTGGCCTTACCCGCAGCTGAGCAAACACAGCGCCGCAGCTGGGCGCTGTATAGTTTGGCCAGGTTACAGGCTGAAAATGAACCCGCACAAGCCATTCAGCTTTGGCAACAACTGCGCGTGGAAGTAAACAAAGGCCTTGCCGACCCGCTGCAACTGGCCGTCGCCAGTCTCGGCGAAGAAGCGCGGCTGTTATTGGCACAGCAGCAATGGCCGCAAGCCATTGGGTTGTATGCCACTCAGGCGCACTATGATGCCTCAGGTCATGCTTCGTTATTGCAGTTGAGCCGCCAGCTACTCGCCAAACCAGACGCAGAGCTGCAAGCACTGCTGACAGAGCCTGCCGTCAGCCGCTTACTGAGTCTTTATCTGCTGAGTCAGCTATCA
>CBFGPY010000451.1:0-3390 GCA_965650755.1 uncultured Chromatiaceae bacterium
TTTTCGGGTACTTGCGGTGGGTCACTACAAGCGGGTACACATTTACACTTCACTAAGCGAGTACCAAATAAATGTCTTATGATATCAGCAAGTTGCGTAATATCGCCATTATCGCGCACGTTGACCACGGTAAAACTACACTTGTTGACAAATTACTGCAACAGTCCGGCACTTTCGATGCCCGTGCAAAATTGCAGGAACGGATGATGGATTCAAACGCGCAGGAATCTGAGCGCGGCATTACCATCCTGGCGAAGAATACTTCAGTACGCTGGAACGGTTATCAAATCAACATCCTGGACACACCAGGCCACGCCGACTTCGGTGGTGAAGTTGAGCGCGTTCTGTCAATGGCCGACTCAGTATTGTTGTTAGTCGATGCAGTTGAAGGCCCGATGCCTCAGACGCGCTTCGTAACACAGAAAGCATTTGCTCACGGCTTAAAACCAATTGTTGTTGTCAACAAAATTGACCGTCCGGGTGCACGTCCGGATTGGGTTATTGACCAGGTATTCGACCTGTTCGACAACTTAGGCGCGACTGACGAGCAGTTAGATTTCCCAATCGTTTACGCATCTGCCATTAATGGCTGGGCGACGCTGGATTACAACGAGCCAAAAACTGATATCAACGACCTGTTCGCAGCAATCGTTGAACACGTTGCGCCACCACAGGTTGAACTGGATGGCGATACGCAAATCCAGGTTTCTCAGTTAGATTACTCCAGCTACCTCGGCATCATCGGTATCGGCCGGATCAAGCGTGGTACCTTGCGTGTCAACCAGCAAGTTACCGTCTTAGGTGCTGACGGTTCTAAGCGGAACGGTAAAGTGGGTCAGGTGTTCACTTATTTAGGTCTGGAACGGATTGACACTCAGGAAGCCAACGCAGGTGACATCATTGCCTTCACCGGTTTAGGCGATCTGAAAATTTCTGACACTATCTGTGCACCAACCAGCCTGGAAGCCTTACCGCCGCTGCAAGTTGATGAGCCGACCGTAACCATGACTTTCCAGGTCAACACTTCACCTTTCGCCGGTAAAGAAGGTAAGTTTGTTACTTCACGTCAAATTCTGGAACGCTTAAACCACGAACTGAAACACAACGTGGCACTGCGTGTCGAAGAAACTGAAGACGGCGACAAGTTCAAAGTTTCTGGCCGTGGTGAGCTGCACTTAGGTGTTTTAATCGAAAACATGCGCCGCGAAGGTTTTGAACTGGCCGTATCTCGTCCTGAAGTGATCATGAAAGTGATTGATGGCGAGAAAATGGAACCAATCGAAAACGTCACCATCGACGTGGAAGAGCAGCATCAGGGCTCTATCATGGAGAAAATGGGCGAGCGTAAAGCTGAAATGACCAACATGCAGCCAGACGGCAAAGGCCGGATCCGGATGGATTTCCAGATGCCAAGCCGTGGTCTGATCGGTTTCCGTACCGAGTTCATGACGCTGACCTCAGGTACAGGTCTGATGTACAACAGCTTTGACCATTACGGCCCGCATAAAGGCGGTAATATCGGTCTGCGGATGAACGGCGTGTTGATTTCAAACGCAACAGGTAAAGCTGCTGGCTATGCGATTTTCTCGCTGCAGGAACGTGGCCGGATGTTTATCGGTCATGCTGACGAAGTGTATGAAGGTCAAGTCATCGGTATCCACAGCCGTAGTAACGACTTAACTGTTAACTGCTTAAAAGGCAAACAGCTGACCAACGTGCGGGCTTCCGGTACTGACGAAGCGATTAACTTAGTGCCGCCAATCCGCTACACGCTGGAACAGGCGCTGGAGTTTATCGATGACGACGAACTGGTAGAAGTGACGCCACAGTCTATCCGGATCCGGAAACGTCACCTGACGGAAAACGACCGTAAACGCGCCAGCCGCGCTTAATACCAGTTGTTGAAATCCAAACCCGCGCTTGTCGCGGGTTTTGTTTATCTGCCGCTGATAGTCTTGTGATATCAGGGACAAAGATCTGGCGGCGACTATAAATGCTGTGTATCTTGCTGCACGGAGGCCAATCAGTTGGATGGAGTCACAGCGCAATGACGTCGCGCCGGTCATTTTATAAAAATAAAACCGTTCTGGTCGTGGACGACTCGGACCAAATCCGCAGTTATTTCAAAAGTATGCTGTTGCTGATCGGCTTTGATGACGTCACGCTGGCCCGCGATGCCGACATGGCATTATCCTGTTGCCGGCGTATTGCCTTCGATTTTATTTTGTGTGATTTCCATCTGGGAACGGGGCGGGACGGCTACCAGCTGTTTGAGATCCTGCGTAATGAGCAATTATTAAAAGCTGAAAGCTGCTTTCTGGTTGTCAGCGCCGAGCGCCAGCGTCAGGCCATTTACGGCATTATTGAATTCCAGCCGGACGACTATCTGTTAAAACCCTTCAGTTATGCGGAGCTGGAGCGACGCATTACCCGGGCCTATCACATCAAACAGGCGCTGAAACTGGCCTATCAGGCTATTCATCAGCACGACTATGCGGATGCCGTGTTGGCATGTGACCATGTCGTCGATCACCGCAGCCAGTATGCTATGCATGCAACCCGCCTCAAGGCCGAGCTGCTGGTCCGGTTGGAACGTTTTGACGAAGCCGAACACCTGTATCAGTGGGCTTTAACAGTCCGCGACTTTGCCTGGGCCCGGCTTGGCCTTGCTGTCACTTATGGCTATCAGGGCCGCAGCAGTGAAGCCGAGGCGCTGTTGCAAGAACTCTCAGGCCAGGCCGAAACCCGGATTGAAGCACTGGACTGGTTGACGCGGCTGTATATCAGTCAGCAAAACCCAACCGCAGCCCTTGCGGCAGTGGAGCAAGTGGCAAAGTCCTCACCACGCAATTATCTGCGCCAGCATGTATTGGCTACTCTTGCCGTGATCGAAAACCGCAAAGATTTGTCGGTGCAGGTGCATCAGCGGTTACTGAACGCCGCGCGGTATTCAATGTATGACACCGCTGACAACATGTTGAATTTCGCCCGCGCCTTGATTGAACAGGCAAAAGATCAGGAACCCAAGGCCCGCAAAGAAACCATGCTGCGGCTGGACAGTTTCTTGATGAGCATTAAAAAGCGTTTTCATCCGGCGAGTTTTGAGCACGACCGTTTAGTGGTCGATGCCCGCATCGCCATGCTGGAGGGACGGACCAAAGATGCACTGCGCTTGCTTGAGCACAGCGAACAGCTCAGTCTGGAAAGGCATTTGTCGCCGGCCGCCATGCTGGACCGCGCACATCCGATAACGGCCCGGCGAGATCAGGATCGTGCCGGTGCCGCCGCCGATCGAGGCGACCGCTTCGGCGAGCGTGTCGAAGCCCTCATTGCTCTCCTGCACGGTAAACGGCGTCCCCGGAATTTGCGCGGGGACCGGCATGGCGGCCA
>CBFGPY010000452.1:0-3372 GCA_965650755.1 uncultured Chromatiaceae bacterium
GTAACGAAGATGATCAGCATTATATGATGCTGGTGGCCTTGAGTTCACTGAAGCATGTAAACGACCAGCAGGGTTATGCTGCCGGCGATTTATATGTGCAAAAAGCCGCAGATCTGCTGCTGCACCATGTGCGGGGGCAAGACTCTGCCCAGCTGTTCCGTATCTCCGGTTCTGAATTTGCCGTATTGCTGCGGGCCGGCCAAAGCAGCGCAGACGATTTCCGCCGCGGCTTACAACAAACTTTCGAAATTGCCCGAACCGAGCAGTATCCAAGCGGTTTTGCTGCAGTGGTGATGCGCAAACTGAACCCGGGTGAGGATCTCAGCGCAACCTTAAGCCGGCTCGATAGTGAACAGGCACGGCAACAACTGCACCCGGCAGAGCCCACGCAGGGCCTGAATGCCGAACTGCCGCTTAGCCGCAGCAGCTGGCAGGATATCCTGCATCAGTTTACGCGCTCCGTGGTGTCAGACACTTCTGCCGGTTTCTCTGATACCAGCCTGCAAGTCTCTCACGAAATGGCGCAGATGTTCAGCCTTGAAGTGCAACCGGTGTATCAGCAGCAAGAGCTGGTTTACATCGAAACATTTGTTCGTTTTTCCAGCCATGGCCAGCAGCTGGCTTCCGCTGATGTGTTTGCGATGGCAGAGCGGCTTGGTGTGTCATTATTGCTTGATAAAGCACTGGTCAGTTATATCCTCAGCCAGCTCCGGGGCCTCAGTGGTCGTTTTGCCATTAACCTGAGTAAAAGCGCTTTGCATGACGAGCAATTTACGTTGTGGCTGGTTAACACTATCAGCACTAATCAGGCGCAATTGCCGCAACTGGTGTTTGAGGTGAATGAACAAGCAACGCTAGGTGCTATAGGGTCTGCTAAACAGTTTTTTGACCGGGTCAAAGCAGCGGGTGCCGCTGTCACCATTGAACGTTTTGGCGCCAGTTTCAGTTCGTTCCGCTACCTGCAGGGGCTCAATGTCGATTTCATAAAAATCGATGGCAGCTTTATCCGGGCGCTGGACGAAGCTGATACCCGTTTTTTTGTCGAAACTATGACGCATATCTGTCACGGCATTGGCATTCGGGTGATTGCCGCACAAGTCGAAACTCAAGCCCAAATCGACCATTGTCAGCGTCTGCGCGTAGACGCTCTGCAAGGACGAGCTTTACATCACCCTATCAGTTTTCAACAATTTAGCGAAAAAAACGGCTGCAAATTCGCCAGCAGTCCGTTATAGTGCTAGAAGATTTTTGTTCAGTGTTTGTGCGGAGCCGCATATGAAAGTTGTAAAGATCGCATTATTTAGCCTTGCAGCCCAGTTCCTGACCTTTCAGGCTGTGGCACAACAAGCAGATGTTGCAGCGATGTTTGCCAGTGCTCAGGCTGAAGGCAAAACCGTTGGCGAGTTTGTCGCACAGATGACTGAACTGAAAACCTGTAATCCGCAACTTGCGGAAAAGGTCATCGAGTTCGCGCTGGAACAAGTGGCAAATGACCCGGTAAAAGCTGAAGAAGTCTTGCGTTCAATCAATACAGCATGTGTTGATCAGGATACGATAACTGCGCTGGCTATCGCCGCGAACCTGGATCCTGCACTGGTCAGCAATGCGTTAAAAGCGGCAACTGCCGCAGGTGCAGGGACACCAGTAGTGAGCGCAGTTCCGGCTCCGGCGCCAGGTGGTGTTGGTGCAGGTGGTGGTACTGGTACCGGTGATCCCTCTTTAGCGTCCGGCTCCTGATCACTGTTCTAGCGAAAAAGCCCCACTGGGGCTTTTTTTATTACTAAAGCTATGGCAAACAAAAGCTTACGCAGTTATCTTCAAGCCTGCACATTTATATTTCCCAGAGCAACAGCTGTATGCAGGTCAGTATCCTCAGCAGGTTCATTTTTATCTTACTCTGCGCCATTCTGATATGGGCGCCAATCCCTTTAGGTTCTAACCGCGCCTGGGCCTGGGGCATTTTGCAACTTTTGATTGGAGGTACCTTTGCGCTCCATTTACTCCACTGCTGGAATACCTCTACTGCGTTGTTAACCGGGCGAAAATTCTGGCTGCCGCTTACACCTATGCTGTTACTGCTGGTGTGGCTGACGTTACAGAGCTTACAATTTTTACCCTCCGCCGATGCGTACCAAACTGCCGTGATGGCCAGCAAAACCTTGTTTTTTCTGCTGTGGTGCTTTTTAGTGCTGAATTATTGTACCAATCACCAACGTCTGCGGTTGCTTGCTATTGCTGTCGTCATTTCCGGTGCCCTGCAGGCATTCTATGGTGTCGTGGTTCAGCTCGCCCATTTTGACGCGTCGCCAATCATTGGCATGAGCGAAGGTAACCGGGCCCGTGGCTCTTTTGTTTATCAGAATCATTTTGCCAATTATCTGGCGCTATCCCTGTCGGTCGCTATCGGCCTGCTGTTATCACAACTGTCCAGTGAACGCACGCAACGCAGCTGGCATCAGCTATTCAGAGACATGTTAAAAACACTGTTAAGTGCAAAGATGATGCTGCGCCTTGCGATGATTCTGATGGTGATTGGCTTGGTGATGTCACGCTCACGTATGGGTAATGCCGCGTTTTTTACCGCATTAATCTCGGTCGCTGTATTGGCCATGTGGTTCTATAAAAGGCCACCGGCACTATTAAAGCCTTTAGTCATCAGCATCTTATTGTTGGATATGGTGCTGGTCAGTTCAATGTTTGGTTTGGATAAGCTGCAACAGCGATATCAGGACACCGCATTTAGTAGTGAAGCCCGTGATGAAGTTGTGAAGGATGCCCTGCCTCTGCTTGGCGAGTATGGCTGGACAGGTTCGGGTGGCGGCACTTTTTATACCTTGTTCCCGGCCATGCAGCCGCAGGCTTATAGTGGTTTTTATGACCACGCGCACAATGATTATCTGCAATTTGCCATTGAACTGGGACTGCCAGTAACCGTCTTGCTGCTGGCTTGGTTAGTTTGGCTGGGATATCTGGCATTGTAGGTTATGCGCAGTCATGAGCATAAACTGGAACGGGGCCTCTGCTTTGGTGCTCTGATGGCGTTGTGCCATATGGCATTACACAGCACCGTCGACTTTAGCTTGCAGTCGCCGGCAAATGTCCTGTTATTTCTGACCCTGCTGATGCTGGTGTTGATTTGTCATGCCCAGCCCGCCAAATTGGTCCGGCGCAGTGGTAACTCAACGCCTTAGAGCAACATAGCTATTTACGCTGGTTAAAGCCACTGAACCGCTCCGCCAGCTCTGCGGCTGCTTCGCATGCACCTGTGTACTGCCACAACAGCTGAATCAACTCAGCCGTACACCAGCCTTGTTGCTTTTGATTCCTTCTGAGCTGGTAAACCGAAGGCTGAGCCGACTTTATCTGCCATTT
>CBFGPY010000453.1:0-3367 GCA_965650755.1 uncultured Chromatiaceae bacterium
GCGCAGCGCCTGAGACAGCTGCGTTGCCATCTCAGGCAGCACATAGTGTTCAGCTAACACAGCAGCTAATTGGGTCAGCGCCGTTTTCCGTTCGGCTGCCGTCAGCACTTGCGACGTTGCAGCTGCGTTGTCCACAGCAGCAGTTTGCGCGGCGACAGGGACACCGATGGATTGGGCGAACATGATCAACAACACGACGAGCAGCACCAGCAGACGCCAGCGGCTTTTCACCGGCGTTTTTTTAGAATTTGACATAAACACCTCTATTGATTGGAAAAATTTAAATTTTCAAATGCAATAGAGCGTTTCAGTGATAAAGCTGCTGTTTACAGCAAAGATTGGCGTCACGCCATAGCCCGAGACGGAAACTGCGCCTGGGTCCGGCGCGGATAAACCAGGCCACCACCAACGCCACCGGCAGCAACAAGGCCAGCACCCGTAACATCAGCAGCACAGGCTCGGCCACCAGTTCGTACACAGGCTGTTGTTTTGCATGCAAAAATAGCTGCGGGCTGCTGCGTTCAGATTGCGCTTGCAGCAACATCGGCTCTGTTTGATCGGGCAAGTGTTGCCAAGACGTGCTGTATGGAGTTTTCGCTGCTGCTACAGGCCCCGCTGAGTTACCAAGCGTCAAGGCCAATACCCAGACCAGCCACAAGACACTCAGCAGCACCGCCAATTGCCGGGTAACGCCGGCCGGCGCTGTTTTGTCAGCAGATTGTCGGGCATTTAGCCAAGGCATCGGTATTTGCTCTGGTTCACGGATGATGTTGAGATCTGGGGGCTCGCCCTGATTTTGCAAGGTGGGGGCGTATGCTGCCGCCTGGCAATCCAGCCCGATGCGGCTGTGCTGAGGTCTTTGTTTGCAACACGCCCATCTCGATCCTTTTACTTTTCGTTGTGAAAAAGCTTGCCGGTTTCGTTGTCAGAGGTCGACCTTGACTATGCCAGCAGCACTGAAATATCCAAATCGTGGATTTGTGTCAGTTGCAGACTTTGAGAAATGTACGGTGGCGCTTCGCTTACCGTACCTACCTTTGAGAACCGATTGTAGGTACGGCAAGCGCAGCGTCGCCGTACAATCCCCGAATGTTCGATGACTGCATTTCGCTCATTTCAGACATCAAACCTGGTTTGGCCCTTGTGATTCGGTTCTTTTCGCACTTTTTATTGCGAATAATTCTCATTTGATCTAATAATGCAAATACGAACTAATCTCAATTAAAAGGTAACATCCTGTTATGTCGATAAAACCCTTATTGTTGGCGCTGTGCTGCGCGCTGCCACTAGTTCCAGCGCGAGCCCATGTGCCTTATCTGGCCCCTGCCAGTTTTGAACCTGTACGCGGTTGGGTCAGTCTGGAAGCGGCTTTTGCCGAGCAGTTTTTTCTGCCGGAAGCCAAATTTGATCAAAGTGAATTTCAGGTGACCGGGCCGGATGGCGCAGTGCGCGCACCAAAAGAGCTGGTGGCGGTGAAAAGCCGCACTGTGCTGGATGATGAGCTAAAACTAGACGGCACTTATAAATACAGCACGGGCCAGCGTTTTGGTGCTGTGTTTCACAGCTATGAACTCAATGGCAAAACTGAAAACAGCAGAGATCCGAAGTTTGTCCTGCCTCAAGGCGCCACGCTGAAGGCACACTTTCAGAGTGTGACCCGGGCCGAAACTTACATCAGCAAAGGCAAACCAGACCAAAAAGCGCTTAAAGCCAGCGGCAAAGGACTGGAGCTGCAGTTTACCAGCCATCCGAATGACCTGTACGCCGGCCAGCCGGTCACTGGCGTTTTGCTGCTCGATGGCAAACCGCTCGCTGGCAGCAATCTTGAGTTACACCAGACCGGCAGCCACAGTGCCGGCCATGACAAAACAGCGCCAGTGCCCGTCACCACCAACGCCAGTGGTGAATTCAGTCTGACACCCGCGCAAGCCGGTACTTATCTGTTATTGGCCCGCCATCGCGCCCCAGCACCGCAAGGTGCCCAAGCCCCGACTTACAGCCACACCAGCACTGTGGTGTTTGAAGCAGCCGAATAAGCCTGAACAGGAGAACTCTATGATGATGCAACCCAAAACAATCCGGCATTTTTTACTGGTCAGCAGTTTGTATCTGCTGACACAGCCGTCGCTGGCCCAAACCGCCGCGGCAACGCAAGCCAAAGACCACAAAACACCACGCGCCCATCAACCGACACTGCAGGCCAAAATTGATTTTATCGCTGAATTTGACCGAAACGGCGACGGCAAGGTCAGCCACACTGAGTTTTTCACTGAGCGCCAGCAGCGGCTGGCAGCCATGGACCTGCAGCATAACGCGCAGATTGACGTTGCCGGTTATCAGGCCGAATACGCCGACCGGCTGGATCAACGCCTGGCAGCAGATCGCAAAGGCCAGCTGAAACAAACCGAAGTGCGTTTTGCCGCCGTGGACAAAGACCAGGACGGCCGCATCAGCCTGGCTGAATATCAGGCATCGGGCCAAAGTGCTTTTCGTTTTATCGACAGTAACAAGGATGGCCAGATTTCAAAAACAGACAGCAAAGCCGATCCGGCGCCAGAACGCCGTGGCCGAAATGCTTCAGAGCCACCGCGCCGCCGGCCAGTGCTGGTGATGCCAACCACCCACAGTGTCAGCGGCATGTTGGCGATGTATGACACGGACAACAATGGCGAAGTGAGTGCGACTGAATATCAGCAAATCCGCCAGCAAGCTTTTGCCCGCACTGACGTCGACCACAACGGTGATTTGTCACCAGCCGAATATATGCAGGAGTTTACTGACCGCCTCGACCAGCAAATTGCTAAAACCCGCAGCGCGCAACTGAAACAGGCAGAAGTCCGCTTTAAAGCACTGGATAAAGATGAAAACGGTATCTTAAGTGCGACCGAATATCATCAGTCCGGCGCACGGATGTTCAGCCGCTGGGACACGGATCAAAACCGCTTAGTCGACACCGCTGAAGTGCTGCCGGCAGCTGAACCTGTGGCGACACCGGTAAAAGATAACAAAGCAAAAGCAGCGACACGGACGGCGCCCTGAGATGAAAACCTTCCTCAGTCTGCTGGTGCTTTGTAGCAGTTGGGTGCAGGCACAGACGCTGACGCTGCCCGGGCCGCTGACGCTTAAAATCAGCGGCATTAACAGTGCACAGCAGCAACAACTGCGACAAAGCCTGACAGCGGAATTGCCACAGCAATGGGCACTTTTGCAAGACGAGCAATACTGGCCGGCGGCACAACATTTTGCCAGAACCGGTCAATGGCCGGCGCATGCGGCATTATTGCAACAGGCCTGGCAAGCATGTGAAGCCTGGTGGCAACAGCAACGCAGTTACCATTGCCGTTTTGGTGCAGCGCGGCAAGTCTGG
>CBFGPY010000454.1:0-3364 GCA_965650755.1 uncultured Chromatiaceae bacterium
GCACGAGCAGCAGCAACCGCCAGTTGAGTAAAAACCGAAGTGCCCGCAATACATTAGTTGCCGCCATTACAAGATTCCGCCACTTGGTAACAATAAAAAAATCATCAATGTTCAGCTCCAGTACTAACAATCAACCAAAGCATTGTACTCAGCGAGCAAATCCAGCAACAGAAATCAGCTGGCTATACCTACATTACTCCGAAGTTTCACTATTCCAGCCGTAAGCGTTGGTAATACGGTCTGCCACCTGATTCATCAGCGCCATACCGTTGTCACCGTTGGTCATAATAATCATGCCGTAACCTTTACTGAGATGCCCCGTCATCCAGGCGCGATATCCCCAGTTTGAACCGCTATGGGAGAAAAACTGTTGCTGCCCCCGGGTTTCAATTTTAAAGCCGACCGCATAAGGCCCAACCTTGACCGGCGTGGTCATGTTTGTTGCCGCCTCACGGCTCAGCAGCTGGCCTTTTGTATCGCGCAGTGCAGTTTGTAATTCAACAATAAACTTCGCCAAATCGGTCGGTGTGGTCCAAAGCGCTGCGGCGGCTTGTTCCGGATAAACATGCCAGGGCTGCGTCATCCGTTTGCCCTGTTCATCATGTGCCAATGCGGCAGTCTGCTGTGTTGGCATCCCGTCAAAGCTACTGTCTGACATCTGCAGCGGCGTCAGCACTGACTGTTGCATCAGCTGGGCAAAGGCGCACCGACACAGGTCCATCATCGCCTGTTGCATAATCATAGTGCCGCCACCCGAGTATTTGTATTCGGTATAAGGTGGCCGCGCGAACAACACTTTCCCCACATTCGATGGGGTCTCCCCGTTCAGAATTTGCACCACGGTCGGTAAGGCGGCTTGCGGCGCATAACCAGGGAAACCGAAACCATCATCAGCACCCGACGTATGGCTAAATAAACTGCGGGCTGTAACACTTTGCTGCGCGTTCAGTTTGGAAACCGGAACTTTCCATGAAGTGAGATAGGTGTTGATGTCTTTATCGAGGTCCAGCTGGCCGGCATCGACCATCCGCATCGCAGCCATCGCCGTCACCGGCTTTGAGATAGATGCCGCCTGAAAACGGGTACGGGTGTCGGCTAAGCGCCCGCTGGCCGCATCAGCCACCCCATAAGCTTTGGCCCAGTGCAGCTTAAAGTCTTTCACCACTGCAATGCTGAGACCTGGCACCTGCAGCTGCTGCATTAGAACTGGCAAAGTCAGTTTGTCAAAATCGGTAGTGCCAGCGCTTTGCGCAGCTTCAATCTGTTGTATAACAGCGGCCACTTGCGGTTGTGCCGGCGCAGCCGACGCGATAAAAGCACTGCTAAGTGCCAATAACAGACTTATTTTACTAACCACTGCTAAGGTCCTTAAGTTTCAGAGCGGCTCTGCAACAGGTGAACAGAAGGCAGCTGAGATTTAGTTGTTGTCCGCAAATTCCTGGCTGTCGGTTTCCGCCCCTCAACTCAATGAGTTACAGCATGCAAATGGAGTGGAACCTCCTTCATACCACAGCGCGTTATTACCTTCGCACCCGCTTTGTCAGTTTTTTGATTAATACCCTGCTGTCTTCACGCGGACTTTCACATTCTTGGTGAGCTTTAACTTGCCACGGCAATTGAAGAAAGCCACTCCTTGGTAACATAAAAATCACAATACATCAATGCAGATTGGCCCGTTGCTGATACTGCCGGACCAATACAGTTGAGTGGCTATCAGACCCCCATACCGGCAAATAGCCGTGGGTTGTAGATATCGTGAAACACTTGTTCGAGGCGCAGCTGACTGGCATCCGGGTGGCTGGCGTTAAACAGCAGGATGCTGCCAAGGCCGGGCGGGACTGTGACGCTTGGCAGTTCCAGCGCTACTTTTTGTTGGCTGTGCAGCCAGTCACAACCAAGTTGCTGGGTACTGGCCGGATATGGAAAGCTGTCCCAGTCGGCTGACAAATCAGCATTGAAACGATCGATCAATACATCCGGCAGCTGATACTGACCAAGCCGATAGTTTTTTGGCATAAAACGCGGCGATGGCAAATAATTGGCGACTTCCAGCCTCGCGACTGCGGCAGAGCTGGCGAAATACAACACACGCTGGCCGGGCTGATTCCAGCGGCCACCGCTTTTAAAACTGGCGCCCTCGCCGCTGAAATTCTCTAAGAAAGCTTCCGGGCAGATGCGGTAAAGCTGCATCAGCTAAAGTCACCAAATTCAATGGCTTGCAGCACATCAGCCACCATGTTGCGGCCAACAAAACTGTCAAATAATGCGATGGGTTTGTCGCCAGACAAGGCTGGCATCGGGCTGTTCAGCCATTGGCGCGCCATCTCGGGGCCAAACAGATTTTCGGCACGGCAAATCAGTTGCAGCATATCCAGCACAGGTTCGGCCTGGTGGCTGGGTAAGGTGCCTTTGTACAGCCGGCTGATGTTAGCGGCGCTGATGGAAAGCGCCACCACCAATACAGGTTTTAATTCGGGTAACCATTGCAGCAGGGTTTTCACTTTGTCGCCGGAGACGCCGTCGCGCACCAGCTGCAGATAACTGCGTTTATTTTCAAACACTGCGGCTGAAACAGCGCAGGCGTCGGACACAGTTTGATAAGACAGGGCCATGATGGACCTCCTTGAAGTTCCCTTTGACGATACATCAAAACGAGCCAGCCATCAAATCAAATTGATTAACGCAACCCAGAACGCAAAGCCGCACGCCTAGATTTAAGGTGTACTACGGCAACTGGGCGCGGCACTTTCCGCTGCAAAATGATGGCTTTGCCCATCAAGATTCACTGTCTTTCGCCACTGCCGCTTCCGCCGCGGCTTGACAAATCGCCTGCATGCGCCGTTTTACCTCAGGTTCCTTCTCGGCGAGCATTTGCTGCAAAGCGCTGACGTAAGCCGGGTTTTCGTGAAATGGCACGCCGATTTGATAGACATCAGCAAGATTAATCATCAGCTCGCGATCATGCTGATTAAACACCTCAACCAGCTGGTCGGCCTTGGCTCTGCTGACACCCAGCGCTTCAAACACTGAGCGCCCCATCCGCAGCGTGCTGTCGTAGGTTTCGCGGATAATGTCGCGACAGCCATAGGCATACAAGTCATAGACATGATGCCGGTCAACCGCGCGGGCAATGACATGCACCTGCGGATAATTCTGCAGCACGTAACGCACCAGCCGGGTGGTTTGTTCCGCTTCATCCAGCGCCACTATCAAAATTTTTGCCTGCGCTATCCCCGCAGCAGCCAGCATGTCGGGCCTGGTTGCATCACCAAAAAAATAGCGCACGCCGATGGCGGCCATGGCGTCGAGTCGCTGATAGCTGTAGTCAATGACTGTGGGCTGATAACCGGCCATTTTCAGCATC
>CBFGPY010000455.1:0-3355 GCA_965650755.1 uncultured Chromatiaceae bacterium
GAAATTGTCCGGAAAAACAGCTGGTCAGCGCACGGGCCGGCGCCACAGCCAAAACAGACCCTGCGCTAAACTGCCCATTGCCGCCAACCGTCAGCGCTGCATATCAGAGCCGCTTGGTAGATTCCCGCACCACCAGCGTCGGCGCGACTTTGGCAGCAACGTGGCCGGCAGCGTGGCGGTTGTCTTCGATATCCATGATGATTTTGGTGGCGGCAAGCTGCGCCATTTGCCGGACGGGCCGGCGGATAGTCGTCAGCGCCGGAATGATCCGGCTGGCCAGTAAGTTGTCATCAAAGCCGGCGACCGACAGCTGGTCCGGCACTTTGATACCGAGGTCATGCGCGGCTTTGAGTACACCCGCAGCCATCTGGTCGTTGTTGGCGAAAATCGCCGTCGGTTTGTCTGTGCCACTCAGCAGTTGCTGGGCACATTCAATACCGGTTTCAAAACTGTTATTGCCTTCGACAATCCAGTCCGGCCGCAGCTTGATGCCATAAGCCGACAACCCAAGCTGAAAACCTTCCATCCGTTCAGTCGAAGATTTATAGCGCTGTGGCCCGCTGATAAAAGCGATGTGTTGATGGCCAAGCTGCGCGAAATAGCGCGCCATTTCGGCGGCTGCGGCACGGTCGTCCGACACCACCGAATGGTAGGTTTCGTCCAGTAACACTGAGGTTAACCGCACATAAGGCCGTTCGGCTTGTTTCAGCGCGCTGGCGAGATGATCAAGCTCCGACACCGGCGGCAGTAAAATCACGCCGTCGAGTTTAGATCGGTTGATAAAGGCGAAACAGTCCTGCACCAGCGTTTCGCTGCGGTAGCGGCATGGATGCACCACCAGCTCGTAACCGAGCTGGCTACAGACTTCCAGTACACCACGCTGCACATCATCGAGATAAAGCGCATCGGGGTTGTCATAGATGAGCCCGAGCAGATAAGAGCGGCTCGACGCCAGACCCCGCGCCTGCGGGCTGGGAGAATAATTCAGCTCGGCTATCACTTTTTCCACTTTGACCCGCGTCGATTCCCCGACCGCCAGCGAGCCATTAATCACCCGCGACACCGTGCGTTTCGACACTCCGGCTAAGCGGGCCACGTCGTTAATAGTGGATGATTTGAGCGTATAGATGATAGTTCTCCCGGGCGGTCTGAGCTGCTGAGTTACCGACCTGTCAGTGAAGGACATCAGGCCGGCAGCGTCATTCTAATGAACAAGCGGTGGAAGTGCCATACCAACCCACTTTGTTCCTGATCCATCCAATTGCCTTGTTATAAACCCACTAAAGATGGCAACCATTCGCTGATCGCCGGAATATAAGTCACCAGCATCAGCACGACAAACATAGCGGCATACATTGGCAGCAGCGGTTTGATCATTTGTTCCAGCTTCACTTTGGCCACAGCACAGGCGACAAACAGCACACTGCCGACCGGCGGCGACACCAGACCAATCGACAAATTCAGGATCATCATGATGCCAAAATGCAATGGCGACACGCCAAGTTCCACCGCCACTGGCAGGAAAATCGGCGTGAAGATCAGCACAGCCGGCGTCATGTCCATAAAAGCCCCGACCACTAACAAAATCAGGTTAATGATGAGCAGGATGATGATTGGGTTTTCACTTAAAGCCAGCAAACCTGTGCTGATGCTTTGCGGAATATTTTCATAGGACAAAATCCACGACATCGCCGCCGATGTGGCAATCAGCGCCAGCACTATGGCGGTGGTTTCAGTCGATTTCAGCAGAATTTTGCCCAAATCTGCCCAGGCCACTTCTTTGTACACCAATACCGCCAGCACAAAGGAATACACTACGGCGATGGCACCGGCTTCGGTCGCAGTAAAAGCGCCCTTGATAATGCCGCCAATCACCACGATGATCATCAGCAGGCTCGGGACCGCAGCGGCAATCTTACTGACCACTAATTTTAGTGGCAAACGCGCCCCGACCGGATAGCCTTTCACGCGGGCATAGCCGGCACAAACAATCATCAGCGCCACACCGAGTAAAATGCCCGGCAAATAACCGGCGACAAAAAGCGCAGCAATAGACACACCGCCGCTCGCAATCGCGTAGACAATCATAATGTTCGACGGCGGGATCAGCATGCCGGTCGTCGCAGCAGCAGCGGTCACCGCTGCGCTGTAAGAATCGTCATAACCCTGTTTTTTCATCTCCGGCAGCATAAAACTGCCGATCGCTGAAGTGGCTGCCACGGCCGAACCGGAAATAGCGCCAAACAACATACAAGACAGCACATTCACCAACGCCAGGCCGCCCGGCAGCGCACCGACCAGCGCCATCGCACATTCAATCAGCCGTTTGGCGATGCCGCCGCGCCCCATCAACAAACCCGACAACACAAAAAACGGAATGGCGAGCAAAGCGAAACTATTCAGGCCACCGGCCATGCGCTGCGCCAATGTCGTCAGCGCCGGCAATAAATCCATGCTGAGTAACATAGTGCCAAGCGTGGCGAGGCCAATACAAAACGAAATAGGTACGTTTAAAAACAGCAGGACAAAAAAGATGCCGAGCAGCACCAATGCAGACATTTCCATTATTCGCAGCCTCCGGTTGGCGTCAGCGTGTCACCGCGCCACAAACAAATCAGTTGGCAGACGCCATAAAACGCGATTAAAAACCCCGCCAATGGCAAAGCCAGATAAATCCAGGCCACGCGGATACCCAAGGCTGCCGACATCTGGTTCAGCTCAAAAGTCAGCTGCACCAGCGCCCCACCGCCGCCAACCATCACCGCCAGCGCAAACAACACGACCAGCGCAGTCAGTAATATCGCCACTCGCCGCTGCCACTGCGGGCTGAATTTAGAAGTCAGGATGTCGAGGCCCAAATGCTGGCCGGTGCGATAGGCCAGCGCGGCGCCGAGCATGCCAATCCACAACAACAGCGTGCGGGAAATTTCTTCGGTCATGGAACTGGGTTCACCGAGAATAAAACGCGACACCACCTGCCAGCACACCACCAAAACGATGGCCGCCATCAGGCCAATCAGCAGACGTTTTAACGCTTCATCGAGCCAGAATACGGTTTTATTCATGGGGTTTCTCCTGCGCAGCCGGCACTGCAGCAGCCGGTGCTGTTACAGGCGGTAACGCGGCAATTTTGGCCATCAAAGCACCAACAGGTGTGTCTTTTAACGCCTGATGCAGCGGTTGTACTGCGTCGATAAAGGGCTGTTTATCCGGATAAATCACTTCCACACCGGCGGCTTTCACCTTATCGAGCGCATCTTTGGTCTGTGCCTGCCAGGCCTCACGCTGCCAGACCTGCGAATCGGCAAAAGCCTGCTGCAGCCAGCCTTGTTGTTCGGCGGTTAAGCTGTTCCAG
>CBFGPY010000456.1:0-3326 GCA_965650755.1 uncultured Chromatiaceae bacterium
CGCGCAGCGTCTTTCGTCGCCTGACGCTGTGCATCGTCAAAATAAGCCGGCACCGTGATCACCACGCCGGTCAGCTCACCACCCAGCGTCTGACTGGCGGTATCGGCCAGTGTCGCCAGGATCTCGGCGGACACTTCAACCGGGTTTTTCACCCCGGCGACAGTACCAAGCGCCACTAAACCCTTTTGGTCCACCAGCTCGTACGGCAGCTCAGCGGCATGCGCCAACGTTTCCTGATAACCCCGCCCCATCAGGCGTTTGACTGAAATAATGGTATTGTGCGGGTCGAGCGCGGCATCAGCCTGCGCCGCTTTACCGACGATAACTTTGTCAGTGGTGTAACGGACCACAGAAGGCACCATGTCGTCGCCCTGAGCATTTTGCAGCGTTTTTGCTTCGCCGCTACGCACAGTTGCAACTAATGAATTGGTGGTGCCGAGGTCGATACCGGCAGCAAGTTTATGTTGGTGCGGGGCGGCGGTTTGGCCGGGTTCAGCAATTTGTAATAAGGCCATGGCGGTCAGTCTTGTGTCTGCTGTGCAATAAACTCAAGTTCTTGCTCGAGTTTAAAGAAAAATTTGAGTTTGCGGATTATATCAGCCGCCGCTAAATCGTGCTCGTGAGAGTTGGCGGCCAGTGCGTCGCTGAGGCTGGCCAGCAGCTGTTTTTTCTGCCGGCGGATCTGTAGCTCAGCATCATCAATCAATGCGTCCGGATCTGCGGCTTGCGGGATTTCGCCAAGCAGTTCCCGAAGTTCCATTTGCTGCATTAAAAACGCAGTATCAGTGAAACTGCGCTGCTCAGCGCTGATTTTCACACCGCGTAATGCCAGCAGATGTTCGGCTCGTAACAAAGGTTGTTTCAGGCTGTGGTAGCCGTCATTGATATTTGCGGCCTGTTGCACTGCCAACAGCCGGTCACGCTCAGAAGCGCTGGCAAAATTATCCGGGTGGAATTGCTTTTGCAGCGCCAGATACCGGGTGCCCAACTCGGTCAGATCCACCTCAAACTGCGCAGGCAGCTGAAACAACTGGAAATAATTCATTCAGGGCACCACTTCGCAACTAACCGGCATTGAACTTAAACGGTGAAACTCTCGCCACAACCACATTCGCCATTGACGTTCGGGTTATTGAACTGGAAGCCTTCATTTAAGCCTTCTTTGACAAAATCCAGCTGAGTGCCGTCGATATACACCAGGCTTTTGCCGTCAACGATGATTTTTAGATCGTCTTGCTCAAACACCTGGTCGTCGTCGTTCAGCTCGTCGACAAATTCCAGCACATAAGCGAGACCTGAACAGCCGGTGGTTTTAACACCAACCCGCAGTCCTACACCTTTGCCGCGATTTGTCAGAAAACTGCGCACCCGCTCAGCGGCGGCGCTGGTCATGGTAATGGCCATGGCGCTTAACCTCCGTGACGTTGCTTATAATCCGCAATCGCCGCTTTGATCGCGTCTTCCGCCAGAATCGAACAGTGAATTTTCACTGGTGGCAACGCCAGTTCCTGTGCGATGTCGGTGTTTTTAATCTGGGCTGCTTCGTCCAGGCTTTTACCTTTGACCCATTCAGTCACCAGGCTGCTCGATGCAATAGCACTGCCGCAGCCGTAGGTTTTGAACTTGGCATCTTCGATAATGCCCTGGTCGTTGACTTTGATTTGCAGTTTCATCACGTCGCCGCACGCCGGTGCGCCGACCATACCGGTGGCCACAGTCGGGTCATCTTTGGCAAATGCGCCGACATTGCGCGGGTTTTCGTAGTGATCGATAACTTTATTGCTGTATGCCATGATCTTTACCTCAATGCAGGTTGGGTTTGCGCCCCGCCCTGTGCTTAGTGAGCCACCCAGGCCACTGTATTTAAATCAACACCGTCTTTGTACATGTCCCACAGCGGCGACATTTCGCGCAATTTCGCGATAGCTTCGTGCACAATTTTGATGGTGTGGTCAATTTGTTCTGCCGTAGTGAAACGGCCAATGCTAAAACGGATGGAGCTGTGTGCCAGTTCGTCAGACAAACCCAGCGCCCGCAGCACATAAGAAGGTTCCAGACTGGCTGATGTACAGGCTGAACCCGAAGACACCGCGATGTCTTTCAGCGCCATGATCAGCGATTCGCCTTCGACGTAGTTGAAGCTGATATTGGTAATGCCCGGCACGCGGTGCGTGGCGTCGCCATTTAAAAACACCTGTTCGATGTCTTTGATACCGTCCCACAGGCGCTGACGCAGTGTGGCAAAACGTTGATTTTCTTCAGCCATTTCCAGCTTGGCGATACGGAAAGCTTCGCCCATGCCAACAATTTGGTGGGTCGGTAAAGTGCCTGAACGCATGCCACGTTCATGGCCACCACCGTGGGTTTGCGCTTCTAAACGGATCCGTGGTTTACGCCGTACGTACAGTGCGCCAATGCCTTTTGGACCGTAAATTTTGTGGGCCGAAAACGACATCAGGTCAATTTTCAGGGTCTGCAGGTCGATCTCCACTTTGCCGGCAGCCTGCGCCGAGTCGACGTGGAAAATAGTGCCGTTGGCACGGCACAGCTCGCCGATGGCAGCGACGTCCTGAATGACACCGATTTCGTTGTTGACCATCATCACGCTGACCACTGTAGTGTCCGGGCGTAACGCGGCTTTGAATTTTTCCAGATCTAACAGGCCGTTAGCTTCAACATCGAGATAAGTGACTTCAAAACCTTCGCGCTCTAAAGCCCGCATCGTATCCAGCACAGCTTTGTGTTCGGTGCGCAGCGTGATCAGGTGTTTACCTTTTTTATGGTAAAACTGTGCTGCGCCTTTAATGGCCAGGTTATTTGATTCAGTAGCGCCTGAAGTGAACACAATTTCACGCGGATCGGCATTAACCAGTTCCGCAATCTGACTACGCGCTACTTCAACCGCTTCTTCAGCCTGCCAGCCGAAACGATGCGACCGTGACGCCGGGTTACCAAAATCACCGTCCATCGTCAGGTATTGCATCATTTTTTCTGCGACCCGTGGGTCAACCGGTGTGGTCGCGGCGTAATCTAAATAAATCGGTAACTTCATGCTTGGCTCCGTCTGAAGTCTACAACTGGCAATTGACTTCAATTTCGCTGATTGGGTGTTTTAACTGACGGCTGTCCTGCCGCTTGGCCACGCTCTGAATTTCGTGCTGGCTGACCAGCTCGCCCAGCGTGATCCGGGTCAAAAAGTCCTCGATGCGATGGCTTAAATCGCTCCATAAACTGTGGGTCAGGCACTTGGCGCCACGCTGACAGTCGGATTTTCCCTGACAACGTGTCGCGTCGACAGATTCGTCGACAGCGCTAATGACTTCAGA
>CBFGPY010000457.1:0-3325 GCA_965650755.1 uncultured Chromatiaceae bacterium
CGCGCATTATAGGCCGTCACGAAACTTACGCAAGCACAAATTTGAGAAAAGTTGGAGTTTTGCGATCGTTCGGACAAATAAGCCGCAAAACGTGTATTTTCCAAACAAAAACTCCCATTTTACAACCGCTTAGTTGCTTGGCTTCCTGCGAACTACTGGTTAAGATGCTGATTGACTGCTATAAGTAGAAAGCTTTCTTTGTATTTACTTACCTTTTGCAGAATCAGGAATTCCATATGTTGCCAAGTTTAAAATCCTCACTGCCATTTACCCTGGCACTCGCTATTATCACTTACCTCGTTTTCAGCTTTGTCCTGAGCAGCCTGACATTAGATACAGCCGCTGCAGTAACCATCGGTGTGGTGCTGGCTGGTATTTTGGTCCCGATGCTGGTGGAGCTGAAACCACTGGAGTCTGCGCCGACCACAACAGCGGCAAAATCTGTCACTGTGACTGCCAGTGGTCCTTCGGTCACTTTATATGTCGGCAACCTGCCTTATAAAGCGAACGAAGAAGCAGTACGTGATCTGTTCCAGCAATCCGGCGCCGTATTAAATGTCCGTTTAATGAAAGATCGCCAGACCGGCCGGCGCCGTGGTTTTGGATTTGTTGAAGTTGCAGCAAAAGATGCTGCTAAGGTCATTCAGAAACTGAATGATTTTGAGTATGAAGGTCGTACGCTGAAAGTCCGCGAAGCAAAAGAGCGTCAGGACAATGATGACAGTGACGAGTAATTAGCAAGTTGTTGCCGGTTTTGACCAATGTTGATATTGGTCGAAACCGAGTTCAGCCACCCGTACCCGCTGTCGTTCATCTAAAGCGCCACTACTTATATATAAGTGGCGATATTCTTCAGAAGCACTAGTCACATTCCCGTCCACCGCAACCAATGCATGTACCCGGCGCGCAATTGCCTCCGCAGTATCCAGAAAAACAGTATCCGGCAGACAAGCCGCCAGCTCAGCCGTTAAAAACGGAAAATGAGTACAGCCTAAAACCAAGGCTGCAGGCCGTTGTTGCAGCAATCCCAAGCGAGATAACTCAGCAGCGACAGCACTGCAGACATCCTGCTGATACCAGACTTTCAGCTCGGCCAGCCGGACCAACTCACTGGAACCAGCGGTCCCAACCGGACAGCCTGGAGCAAACTCAGCGATTAATCCCTGCAAATAGCTGCTACGACAGGTCGCCGGTGTGGCCAACACCGTGAAGCCACTTTGACAATATTTTGCGGCGGCGGGTTTAATCGCCGGCACAGTACCAACAAAAGGCACGTCAAACTGCTGACGCAATGAAGCTACCGCCTGAGTGGTCGCAGTATTGCAGGCGATCACAATCAGATCAGCGCCTTCCTCTATTAATAAAGCAGACAATTGCGCCAGACGGGACTGGATAAATGCTTCGGACTTTTCACCATACGGCAGATATTGATTATCCATTACATATATATAGTGGGCCGGCACTTTTGCTCTGACCGTGGTCAGAATACTGAGACCACCCACACCGCTGTCGATAAATCCTATCCGCATATCTGCTCCCACGAGTTGCCGGCGTTATTTTGCCAGAATTGCGATCTGCACAACAGCACCGGTCAGAGCATTTGGTTTCTGCGTGAAAAGTCTCTAAAATGTGCGCCCCCTTAGTTCTGAGACAACATCATGCAACCAGGTCAGGTTTTCCCCGCACAATACGCACAGCTACTGGCGGAAAAAGCGCAGCAGGTCGGTCAGCTCTTTGGCAGTTTTAGCATGCCTCCCGCGCAAATTTTCCCGTCTCCGGCCGAGCATTACCGTTGCCGGGCCGAATTCCGCGTCTGGCACGACGGTGATGACCTCTATCACATCATGTTTGACCCAGAAACCAAGACCCGCCACCGCATTGACTATTTTCCGGTTGCGATCAAAACCATCGCCGATTTTATGCCTCGGCTGATCAACGCGCTGAAACGCCGGCCATTGCTACGTAACCGTTTGTATCAGATTGATTATCTGTCTGGGCTTAGCGGGGAACTGCTGGTTTCACTGATTTATAAAAAACCGGTACCGGCAGAATGGGCAGACGAAGTCCGGCACCTGAAAGCAGAGCTGACGACAGACCATCCACTGGATTTTATTGGCCGCGCCCGCAAACAGAAAATTCTGGTCGACCGGGATTTTATTACCGAGCAATTGCAAGTCGACAACCGACAACTCAGCTATCAGCAGGTCGAAAACAGTTTCAGTCAGCCAAATGCTTCAGTGAACCAGCAAATGCTCGGTTGGGCCTGTGATATTTCGCGGCAATTGCAAGGGGACTTGCTGGAGCTGTATTGCGGTAACGGCAACTTTTCACTGGCACTGGCGCCCTACTTCCGCCAGGTGGTTGCCACTGAATTGTCGAAGGTATCGATTAAATCGGCTGAATTGAATATCAAGCAAAATCAAATCGACAACGTGCAAGTGTTAGCGATGTCGGCGGAAGATGTCAGCGCCGCGCTGGCACAAGGCAATGCACTGAAACATATCGATTTAAATGGTTTGGCACTCAATACCATTTTGGTTGACCCACCGCGGGCCGGGTTAGATCCGGCAACAGTTCAGTTGGTGAGCCGGTTTGACGACATTTTGTATATTTCGTGTAACCCGGCAACTCTGGCTGACAACCTGCAGACCCTGACACAAACACACGAAGTCCGGCAGTTTGCCTTCTTTGACCAGTTTCCCTATACCCATCATATGGAATCCGGCGTCTGGTTGCGGCGAAAGACGGACTGACAGCTGTCAGTCTTTTGGCCGGCGCCCATAACCGGCCGCCCCATGCGCCAACCAACGTAGCTGCAGGATAGTTCTTAAAGTGATTTGCACCCGGGTTTCCGGACTCGCGTCCAGCGCGTCAGCACCGGCGTGGAACACCAAGGTCACCATCGCCTCGGCCTGCATCTGCGCATACTCGTCCGGGCAGGCGGTTTCTTTACGCAGGTAATCAGCGAGTTCTGCACAAAAATGCTGAATTTCACGTGCTACAGCACGGCGAAATGCAGCCGAAGTACCGGAACGCTCACGCAGCAGCAACCGGAACACGTTACTGTTACCAACGACAAACTCCATAAAGGTTTCAATCGAAGTCCTGATCACACTGCCGTTTTTCTCAATACGATTACGTGCCTGACGCAGCAGCTGTCGTAACATCAGACCGGCTTCATCCACCAGTGTTAAACCCAGCTCATCCATGTCGGCAAAATGACGGTAGAACGAAGTCGGCGCGATGCCTGCTTCGCGCGCCACTTCGCGCAGACTGAGACTTGAAAAGCCTTTGTCCGGACTTGACTGCGCAAAAGCAGCATCAA
>CBFGPY010000458.1:0-3315 GCA_965650755.1 uncultured Chromatiaceae bacterium
TGCTGATGATTCAGCGGGATCACCAACTTAGCCCATGCGCTAAAAATTTCGGCATTACTGCTTTGCGACAACGAAAATGCCATCTCGAGACCGTTAAGTTGTTGTGGACTCAGTTTACGCGGCAAAATCTCAATAAAATGCAGCCACTCATGTACTGACCAATGATTGGTAGCCAACATATTCAAACTAGTCTCTCCCCGTAACCACTGTTGTTGGCTGGCATGAATGCGACTAAATGCATCGGAAGCCGGTAACAGAATTTCATCGCTAAGCCCGGGTTGATGTAACCATTTATCCAGTGAAGCTGTGCTGAAACTCTGGTTTTGATTCAACTCTTCAGAAAAAAACTTAACAAATGCTGCAGTATTGATGGATTGAAACGCAAAGCTGGCAAAGTAACGCTGCAGGAACCGGTCAAATTTATCCTGACCAAAATGCTGTGCCAATGTGTTCAGAAGCAGCTGACCTTTGACATAAGGCACCTGATGAAAAGCTTCGTCCGGATCGCGACCGGTAAAATCCGGCTGCAGCCGGGCATCAGCTGGCGGTAATTGCGTTAACTTTTCCCGTAGTGCCTGCACATTCAGCAGCAATTCCATATCGGCACGGCTCTGTCCGTAAACCTGCTGCATAATGCGGTTTTCAACATAGTTTGTGAAACCTTCATTCAGCCAGACATCATTCCAGCTGGAATTTGTCACCAGATTGCCACTCCATGAATGTGCCAGTTCATGTGCGACCAGACTGATAAGGCTCTTATCCCCGGTGATAATAGTTGGCGTCACAAAAGACAAACGTGGGTTCTCCATACCGCCAAAAGGGAAGCTGGAAGGCAACACTAACAGGTCATAACGCTTCCAGGGATACTGACCAAACAAACGATTGGCGGCATCCATCATCTTCTGGGTGTCCGCAAACTCGACACTGGCTTTATCCAGCCAGATTTTTTCGGCGTAAACCCCGGTATCCGCCGACATCGCTTTAAAATGCAAATCTCCGACTGCCAGCGCAATCAGATAAGAGGGCACAGGTTGAGGCATATCAAAGCGGTAATGACCGTCTCGTTTGGTATTCGCGCTGTTATCGGCGCTCATGACTGCCAGTAATTCGGGCAAAGTCTGGATCTGCGCCTGATAAGTTACCCGATTGGCCGGTGTGTCTTGTAAAGGTAACCAGCTACGCGCATGAATTGGCTGAGATTGAGAGAACAAAAAAGGCTGTTTCTTTTCACTGGTTTGGTCAGCGGTCAGCCACTGCAAGCCACTGGCTTGTGGTGTGGTTTGGTAGTAGACCCGCACCGCCTGCGTCTCTGGTTGCAACTGAATGGTCAGCGGCTGACCTTTTAAACCATCGGCGATACCAAGCAGATATGGTGTATTTTGCCAGTGCACGCCATCCTGACTGGCAGTGACAGCAGTAATTTTCAGATGACGCGTATCCAGCACCAGTCGCTGTATATTAGGGTCGAGGCGCTCCAGCTGATGTTCAACATAACCTGTTAGCTGCTGACGGGTAAAATCAACTGCCAGGTCTATCACCAGATGCTGACTGCGGACCTGTGTGTAGTTAGAAAAACTATGCGGATCCGGCGCCTGTGACAGCGTCAGCGCAGCTGCGCTACCGCAGAGCCAATACAACAGCATTAACCAAATTTTTCTGACCATAGCCCGACTTAAAACTCTTTTGCGTGATTCGTCAGCATGTTAACTGCTTATAGATTTAAATCAAAGGGTTAGGCATTGGCTTTAATAAATCCGCACGCAATTACGCCCCTGCGCTTTCGCCTGATATAAGGCATGGTCCGCTGCAGCCGTCAGTTCGTCCATCCGCTGTAGTTGCAGCGAGAATTCGGCTATACCAATACAGGTTGTGATTTGGCTGCCACCAAGCGCCGGACACTGCCAGTCGGCAATTTTCACGCGGATCCTCTCCGCCAGCGCTACGGCAGAATGGGCATTGGTATCCGGCAACAACGCAATAAACTCCTCACCGCCGATCCGACCAAAATCATCAGGTTTGCGCAGCTCAGACTGCACCTTATTGGCAAAGCCCTGCAAAACCTCATCACCAACCGCATGGCCAAATGAATCATTCACCTGCTTAAAATGATCAAGGTCAAACAGCAAAATACTGAAATCTTGCTGATAGCGGCGGGCCTTTTTTAAATGCACCTCAGCGATTTCGAGAATACGGCGACGGTTAAAACACTGAGTCAGCGGGTCATGGTCTGCCAGATTTTGTAACTGCCGCTGCAGTTCTTTGAGTTTGCTGATATCTGCAGCAACCAAACCAGTCGCAAACAGTTCGCCTTGTGCATTGTTAATCGGAAACTTTAGTGACAAAAATTCTTTTTCAACGCCGTCCACTTCAACGCGTTCTTCTACGCTAATCGCCACCGCAGATTGCTGCGCCAATATATCTGCCCGACGAAATTGCAGCGCTGTCTCAGCAGGAAACAACTCAGCATCAGTTTTGCCGATAAAATCAACCACTGGCCGGCTGAACAAGCGGCCATATTGCTGATTGACATATAAATAATGGCCATCCAAATCCTTGGCGCCAATCACGGCGCCGGAATGGTCGGCAATAGCCTGCAAGATTGCTATTTGCTGCTGAAAAAACGAAGAATCCACTTCAACCCCCTGCCTGCGATTCCGTTAGTCAAACAATAGCAAATCCACAGGGCGCTGCAGCTTATTTTACCTTTATCTTATATTCGGATTCGCCGGGTAGACCAGCGGTGGCTGCACCAGTTGATGACTAAATTTTCGGGTGTCTTTATGCGGCAATTTCATAAATCCACCAACGCCTTCGCCGCGGATCAGCGGGATTTTTCGCACAATATTTGCTAACAAAACGGCAAACTGAGGTTCGGCATCAGCGTCGAGTAAATGGAAATAGCTGTGGATTTTCATATAGAAACTGGTGACTTCAAAAATAATGCAACCAGTGTGACGGATCAGGTTGAGCTGCGCCAAATCGTCCATGATGGCGTCAGGTAATGTCAGCTGCTCATCCGGATCTTTGCCATCTTCAAAATAGGAATGCTGTTTACTGCTCAGTTCAGCGTTACTGACTGCTTTAACCTCATAAGGAATGGTTAATCCTGGCGGGATAGCAAAGGCGTCTTCGGCCTGGTCACGGGCCAGGTGAATGGTCTGACGGGCGTCAAACAAACAGGCTTTAAATGTGCCCACTTTGGCAATGGCTCGCGCCAGTGTCACTACATTATTCAAAGCAAGCGTAAAAGCATCGGTCAACTGTTGCTGATATAAATGGAAATGACAGTCGATATAAACGCCCTGCGACTGCCAG
>CBFGPY010000459.1:0-3313 GCA_965650755.1 uncultured Chromatiaceae bacterium
TTCTGGGCACAGGCCATTCCTGAACTCCGCAAGACCAAACAGATTTTTATGCTGATCAAAGATCGGCTGGCGTGCCAGGTAACAATACATCGACTACTCCTGAACCAAGGGCCGGATAAGGCCGTAAACGCGCTGGTATGCAGGTCTGGCTGTGCCAACGTCCAATGTTTGTTAAGTGGACCAGACTTCTGTTGAGATACTTTGAGCATATCGGAAAATCGTACTTTGTCTTATGCGGATATATTCTGAAATTCGCTTTTTAATATAATTTGGTTCTTAAAAACGCGGGAACCGCCATTAGCACTCTCTGTCAAAGAGTGCTAACATGAGTCCACTTTCACATCTCCACAGGAGTTTGTTCATGACCAAAGCGAATCAATTGATGACATTGTCAGTCGCAGGCAGCGGTAGCCTTGAGGCTTATACCCACGCTGTCAGTACTATTCCGATGCTGTCGGCTGAAGAGGAGCGCGCTCTGGCTGAACGTCTGCAGCAACACGGTGACCTGGAAGCGGCCCGTCAGCTGATTATGTCGCATTTACGTTTTGTGGTGCATATTGCCCGCAGCTATTCAGGTTACGGTTTACCGATTGGCGATTTGGTTCAGGAAGGCAATATCGGCCTGATGAAAGCAGTAAAACGCTTTGACCCGTCGGTTGGTGTGCGTCTGGTCTCATTCGCAGTGCACTGGATCAAAGCCGAAATTCATGAGTTTGTGCTGAAAAACTGGCGCATTGTTAAAGTGGCGACCACCAAAGCCCAGCGCAAACTGTTTTTTAATCTGCGTAAATCGAAGAAAAATCTTGGCTGGTTCAGCCAGGATGAAGTAAAAAACGTCGCGGAATCTTTAGGCGTACCAGAATATGAAGTGCGGGAAATGGAAGCGCGGATGAGCAACCATGATCTGGCCTTTGATGCGCAAGACGATGACGATGACAACAACTTCAGCGCGCCGGTGTTTTTCCTCGACGATAAAACCTCAGATCTGGCGAACAACTTTGAAGAAGATCAAAGCGAAGGCGCAGCCTTAGAGCGGCTGCAGGCAGCAGTACGTACGCTGGATGATCGTAGCCAGGACATTATCCGTGCCCGCTGGCTCGACAATGAAAAGCTGACGCTGCAGGAACTGGCAGACCGTTATCAGGTCTCGGCTGAGCGTGTTCGCCAGCTGGAAAAAAATGCGATGAAAAAACTGCACGCAGCAATGGTTGCCTGATGTTTTCTTGTTGCTAAAAAAATGCCAGAGCTTGCTCTGGCATTTTTTTTAACGCAGTAACAGTGGTACCGGCGACACAGCAACCGGCGCTTCGGCCGGTTGCGGGTAAAAGCGTCGCCACTGAGGCTCAGTAACCGGCACTGCTGCAGGTGTATCAAAACCTGGTAAATTCGGCAGATACGGCGGGTGCCAAGGGATAAGTTCTGGCACTGGTTCAACAATCTCGCTGGCTGCAGGCTCAGGCGTAACCGGCGCTTGTAGCGCACTGTGTTCACTGACTTTTTCCGCGGCGGTCGGGCTGGCCACAACAGTTTTTGCCACTTCACGGCCTGCCACAACACTTTCGGCCACTCCTTTTTGTTTGACCGGTTTGCTATGGCCCGCTGTATGCGCGATAAGCTGCGCTGGTGCTGCCGGTAAATCCAGCAAGGCCGAGGCAGGTACTACTTTAATGCCCTGCTGCGCAAGCCGTGGCAAATTCTTCTTCAGATAACGATAGGTTTCCGGGTATGGATGACCGATAGCGACGGCGTGTCCGTGCTGTTTGGCCAGCTGGATCAGCTGATTAAATTGCCGGTCCAAAGCTTTGTAAGATTTGTCGTTATCGAGAAACACATCACGGCTGCGGGTTTTCACACCGTGTTTTTGCGTGACAGCACTGACCACGCTTTTTCCGGTGGTTTTACTGTCAATAAAGTACAACTGCCGTTCGGCAACTACCTGCATCACCCAATCCATTTGCTCGGGCAATGAAGTGTAAAGGCTACCCATATGGTTATTGACGCCGATGGCCTGTGGCACACTATCCAGCGCTTTATGCAGCGCTTGCTGCACCTGTTGTTTGTTCATCGGCCGGCGCAGGGCGCCTTTGCCCAATAAATGGTTTTGCGCCACAGCTTCCATCGGCATATGTAACATGATTTCTTTGCCGTGTTGGCGGGCGAGGGCAGTCATCTCATGGCCATTCGGCGTAAATGGCATCACTGCGACTGTCAGGGCGTAGGGCAGGCGGATAATATCCGGGTCCACTTTCTGATAACCGATATCGTCGATAATAATAGCCACCTGCGGTGGCAGCGATTGCGCCAGCACCGGCAGCGACAAGCAACATACAACAGATAAAAACTGGAAAATACGCACGCTGGAATGATTCACTGATCTTGGCAAAGCGCCGGCTGAATTTCAGGCCGGCATTATGCCTGTTGTTACGGATTTCGCAACCAGCGCAGCGGGTCTACCGCCGCACCTTTTTGCCGGATCTCAAAATAAAGCCCACTACGGTCACGACCGCCGCTCTGTCCTACTAAAGCAACATGGTCACCGTTGCGTACGACGTCGCCGGGGGATTTCAGCAAACTTTGGTTATGGCCATACAGGCTCATCAGGCCATTGCCGTGGTCCAGCACGATGACCCAGCCATAACCACGCAACCAATCGGCATAAATCACCTGACCATCGGCGACGGCACGCACCGGCTGGCCATTAGCGGCCTGGATTAAAATACCGCTGGCCGTGGTCTGGCCGCCCTGCGCGGCGCCAAACTTCTGTACTAAAGTACCCTGTACCGGCCAGGGCAGTTGCCCTTGTTTTTTACCTTTATAGGCCAGCCGCCGGTTGGCAGCTTCGGCTTTTAATTTAGTGATAGTACTCTGCAGACTTTTTTCGTTGTCTTTCAGATACGCCAGTTGTTGCTTCTGCTCGTCCAGCAGCTGGCGCAATTTAGCCACACTTTGCTGCTGTTGCTTTTTCGCTGTGACTAAATCCTGCTGCTGCGAGGTCAGCTCTTCCAGCCGCAGGCTTTGTTCGTGACGGGTTTGCTGTTGCAGACTAGCCAGCTGTTCCAGTTCACTGAAGGTTTGTTTCAGCGCTTGTAACTGCTGGATCCGGGCATTATTAAAGTACTGATAATAAGTCAGCAACCGTTCCAGTTTTAACGCATCCTGCTGATTCAGAAGCAGTTGCGTATAATCGTGGCCGCCAACCTGATAGGCAGCTTTGACCTGGGCTGCCAGCAGTTGTTGCTGGGTTTGCCGTTGTTGTTCCAGCAGCTGCTGACGGGTTGTCAGCTCAGCCAGCTTTTCATCCAGCACCTGCAAC
>CBFGPY010000460.1:0-3307 GCA_965650755.1 uncultured Chromatiaceae bacterium
GTCTCGATCGAAGGGAAGGACAACTACGACGCCTACTGCGCCGTCTGCCACGGGCGGGACGGGCGCGGCAACGGCCCGGCCGCGCCGGCGATGAAGGTGCCGGTGCCCGACCTGACGACGCTGGCCGCGCGCCACGGGGGCAAGTTCGACCTGGCGCACGTCGAGTTGGCGATCCGGCAGCCGGGCAAGACCGCGACCCCGGCGCACGGTTGCAAGGCATCCGCCAGACGCTAGCAGGCGCTCATATCAGCCTGAAAGACGACGCCATTGAAGAATCGACCGCCAATATCGAAGGTGGCATGCAGGCGGTGGAGGCTTTGCTTGCGCGCAAAGTGCATTTCACGGCGCTGCTCGCCTACAACGATTTAATGGCGGTTGGTGCTATTCATGCGCTGTTTGCTGCGGGCCTGCGCGTACCGGAAGATGTGTCGGTGGTGGGCTTTGACGACTTGATCGTCGCCCGCGCCTGCCGGCCACAGCTCACGACCATGCATTACCCGGTCGAGGAAATGGCCAGCTACGCGGCCCGCCTTGCCATCGAACTGTCGAGCAACCCAACGGCAGAGCCGGCGCACCGCACCCATTTGTTTTTATCGCAGCTGATCGAGCGGGATTCGGTGGCTTCAGTCAACGCGGAGATCTGAGGCAGACAGCACCGGCAGAAATCAGTAGAATATCGGCCTTCTTTCACCGCCGACTTTTGCTAACCAAGGTAACCGCCGCTTTGCATCAAGCATCCCCGACTTCTGACCTCTTGCACCAAACGCTGAAACAAACCTTTGGTTACAGCGAGTTTCGTTTTGGTCAGGTTGAGATCATTGAGCAGGTGCTGGCCGGCCGCGACTGTTTTGTGCTGATGCCAACCGGTGGCGGCAAGTCGATGTGTTATCAGCTGCCGGCACTTTTGCTGCCTGGCGTCACTGTGGTGGTGTCGCCGCTGATGTCGCTGATGAAAGATCAGGTCGACGGTCTGCAGGCGATGGGCATCGCCGCCGATTTTGTGAACAGCAGCCTGGCGCGCGAACAAGTGCTGGACGTGTTTCGCCGCCTGCGCGACGGCCAGATTAAGCTGTTGTATGTGGCGCCGGAGCGCCTGCTGCAGGAGCAATTTCTGCAGCGCCTTGGCGAAGTGGGCGTCAGCCTGTTTGCCATCGACGAAGCACATTGTGTGTCGCAATGGGGCCACGATTTTCGCCCCGATTACATCGCTCTGTCACGACTGAAACAGCAATTCCCACAAGTGCCCATTCTGGCCCTGACCGCCACCGCCGACCCGGCGACGCAGCAGGATATCCGCCAGCAGCTGGGTTTGTACCAGCCTTTTATCAGTATCAGCAGTTTCGACAGACCCAATATCCGCTACACAGTGCTGGAAAAATTCCGCCCGCTGGAACAGCTGGTGACCTTACTGAAAAGTCAGGAAAATCAAAGCGGTATTGTGTATTGCTCATCACGCAAAAAAGTAGACGAATTAGCCGAGCAGCTCAAAGGCAAAGGTTTTGCCGTTGGCGCTTATCATGCCGGCCTCAGTAACGAACAACGCGCCATAGTGCAGGACCAGTTTAAGCGCGACCAGCTGCAGCTGATTGTCGCCACTGTCGCGTTTGGCATGGGCGTGAATAAACCCAATATCCGTTTTGTCGTGCATTTTGATTTGCCGCGCACTATCGAAGCCTATTATCAGGAAACCGGCCGCGCCGGCCGCGACGGCGTTGCCGCTGAAGCCATTATGTTATTTGACCCGGCTGATACCGCCCGCACCCGTAAATGGATTGAAACCGACGAAAACCAAAGCCGGATTGAAGTGACCTTGCAGCGTTTTAATGCGATGGCCGCTTTTGCCGAAGCGCAAACGTGCCGCCGTCAGGTTTTGCTGAATTATTTCGGCGAAGCCAGCCAACAGGCCTGTGGCAACTGCGATATTTGCCTGGACCCGCCACAGCGGTTTGACGGCACTGAACTGGCGCAAAAAGCGCTGTCTTGTGTGTTTCGCGTCGGCCAGAGCTTTGGCATGCACCATGTCATCGACGTGCTGCGCGGCAGTCAGGGCCAGAAAATCACTGAACTTGGCCACGACAAACTGTCCACCTATGGTATCGGCAAAGACAAAAGCCATGATTACTGGCTGTCAGTGCTGCGCCAGCTGATCCATTACGGTTTACTGCAACAAGACATCACCCGCCATTCCGTGCTGCAGTTATTACCCGCAGCAAGACCTGTACTAAAAGGCGAAACCAGCCTGCAACTGGCGATCCCGCGTTTAAGCGCACCGACGTCACCGAAAGCCGGCAAAGCCCAGCAAAAACAGGATTACGACCGGCTACTGTTCAGCAAACTGCGCGCCCTGCGCAAACAAATCGCCGAACGCACCGATGTCGCACCTTTTGTGGTGTTCAGCGACGCGTCGTTAATCGAAATGGCCCAGCAAATGCCCACCAGCCGCAGCGACTTCCTCGCCATCAGCGGCGTCGGCCAGACCAAACTCAGCCGCTACGGTGATGAGTTTCTGGATTTGATTGCCGAGTATTTGGATCAGTAGGTGTCTGGCTGCGCGGCTTTTTGCCCTGCGGGGGGTTGTGGTCATTATCTTTATTTTCTTTGCGGCGAGATCGCTTAGCAGAGATTTCACCTAACGGTGAGTTCCTTTCTTTTGCCTTGCCAAAAGAAAGGAACCGAAAGAAAAGGCGCACCCGGTTCCGCTCGAAAGCCCGCTGAAAATCAACAGTTTGAGGCGCCAGGGTAACTCGCGTGCTGCTAGCGTCAGCCCGCTCAGACACCCCCTGGCTTAAAACCTCAAACTATTGATTTGCATCGGCTCGCTCCAACGGGCAATTGGTTTTCTTAGTTGTTTTTGTTTTGAACAAAAAAATTAAGAGCAAAGCCAGCTATTGCAGCAGGTTGCTTTGGTTTGTTTCATCAACACCATCTACACAACCCTCTCCCCGTTGGAGCGAGCCGGCTGAAAATCGTTGGCCAAGGTTTTAAAGCGCAGAGTGTTTGAGCGGTGCGACGCTAGCGCACCGCGAGTTGCTGCGCTGCCTTGGACGGCGGTTTTCAGACGGGCTTTCGAGCGTAACCGGGGTCGGTTTTTCTTTGGTTACTTTCTTTTGCTGAAACAAAAGAAAGTGACTCACCGTGAGGTGAATTCTTTGCTAAGCGGTCTCACCGCAGGGGAAAAAATGATTACTGAAACAAAACAAAGCCGCCCGTCAGGGCAAAAAACCATCTGAACGCGAAACCTCTGATAAACCACTGATAAAACCTGCATAAATTCCTGATATCGCAATATCACCGCTATGCGCTGGCC
>CBFGPY010000461.1:0-3305 GCA_965650755.1 uncultured Chromatiaceae bacterium
CCTGATTAAATTGTTCGGCTGGCAAAGCAATCAGCTCCGCCGCGCACTCAGGCGCCACACTCCAGACGATCGAAACTAAGTGAGGGTCAGCCAAAGGCAACAACGCCAGCGGCCCGGTTGGCAAAAACACCTGACGCGCAGTGGCCTGATGCGGCTCGCTGGTGCGCACCACGGCCACTAAACCATGATGATCATAATCCCAGAACGCCAAAGGCATTTTTAACTGCTCGCGCACCATCGAATTGGCACCGTCAGCACCCACCAGAAGCTTGCTGATATAAGCGCTGCCGTCGGCCAGTGTCAGCAGATTCTGCCGTTCGCTGGCGCTGATTTGCTGGATGCGCGCGTCAAATTTCCACTGAATATTCGGGTAAGCCAAAGCACGTTGATATAAAGCGCCGCGCAGTTCTTCGTTGTCGACAATCCAGCCAAGCGCCGCATCGCCGCTCATAACAGCCGCATCGAGTGAGCCTAAATCGCTGGTGGAAAATTCAATGCGGGCAAAACTGTCGGCTTCCCACACCTGCATCTGCTGATAAGCCGGTTTGGCAGTCAACAATTGCCAGACGCCAAGGCTGTCAAGCACCCGTTGTGATGCCAGATTCAGCGCGCTGACGCGGTTGAGCTGTGCCGGTCCGGCAACAGGTGCCGGGCCTTGTTCCAGCACAGTAATGGCTAAATCCGGGCTATTTTTCGCCAGCAATAACGCCAACGTCAGGCCAGCACTGCCGGCGCCGGTGATCAGAATATCGGTATCTAACATGATGTTTGCTCTGTTGGCCCGTGCTCAGGCTCGAAGGGCTGAAGTTGCGTCTGCAGATTGTGCTTTATCTGCGCCCGCTGCGCTGATAAGGGCGCAAGCCCGGTACTTTGGGCTGCGAAGGCCTGTTTAAGCGGCGTACAGTGGTTCAAAGCGGTGAGCCCAAGTGAACGTCCAAGCGCCAGTAATTTGCTGTCATTGGAAAATAACCGCACCAGCGAGTCGGTAAATCCAACCACAGCGGCCATATCGGTCTGACGCAGACGCTGGTATTGCGAAGTCAGCGAATATGTTCCAACGTCTTGCTGATGGGTCTGCTGCGCCAGTAATTGCAACAGCGCGTCTAAATCCCGCAGCGCCAGATTAAAACCCTGGCCGGCAATGGGGTGTAAGTTATGCAGGCTGTTGCCACAGAGCACCAGGCGGTGGTCAGCCGCTTTAGCGGCAGTTTTTAGTTTCAGCGGATAAATCACCCGGTTGCCGACACTGCTAAAAACCCCGGCGCGATAACCAAAAGCTTGCTGTAGCGCTGCGATAAATTCAGCGTCCGGCAAGGCCTTCAGCGCAACAGCCTGTTCAGGCTGGCAGGTCCACACCAGCGAATAACGCTGCTGCGTCAGTGGCAATAACGCCAACGGGCCATCGGTGGTGAAACGTTCAAAAGCTTTGCCCTGATGCGGCGTGGACACAGCGATATTGGCAATCAAGGCGCTTTGCTGATAGTCGTGTTGCAACAGGTCGATCCCAGCCAGCGCGCGGCTCGGCGAATCGCCGCCTTCACACAGCACTAATAAACGGCAGCAAAGCTCAGCGCCACTTTTCAGTTGCAAATGCCGGTAGTCACGCTCTGTGCGGATCACGCTGATTTGATCTGGCCTGAACCAGGTCAGCTGTGTTGCCGGCACTTGTTGCAATTGCTGATAGAGCAGCCGGCCAATCCATTCAATTTCAATAACATACCCAAGAGCGCTGCGGCCAAACTCTGTCGCATCTAAGCGGGTTTTGCCAAAATGACCACGGTCCGACACCTGAATATGCTCGATGGCACAAGCATGAGGTTTTAATGCCGGCCACAAGCCCCACTCTGCCAGCAAAGCCACACTGGCGGCGGAAAGCGCAATGCTGCGGCTGTCAAAGCTGGTGGTAAAGGCGTTGCTGTTGCCGGTCGACTGCTCTGCAGCCTGTTGCTCCACCACAGCCAGCCGCAGCGCCGGATACAACCGCGTCAGCTGCAGGGCCAGCATAGCGCCGGTCATACCACCGCCGGCGATCACCAGATCAAAAAGCTCTGGCTGAACAAGTGGCTCTGGGGCTTGAGGTGCAGTAGGTGCAAAAGATGTGTTCGTCACTATGACTCCAGCGCTTGGTCTTGGCAGTAACAGGCGCGCTTAGCGCGCCATCAGGGCTTCGATGTCAGCAATTTCTTTTGGTGCAGTATCGGTCAGATTCAGATGGCCGTCTTTGATCACCAACAAATCATCTTCAATTCGCACCGCCATGCCCCACCAACGCGGGTCACAGTCCGAACCGGACGGAATATACAAACCAGGTTCAATGGTCAGCACCATACCAGGCTCAAACGGCCGCTCTATGTCGGCAACTTTGTATGCGCCGACATCATGCACATCTAGGCCAAGCCAGTGGCCAAGGCCATGAATAAAATACTTTTTGCAGGCTTGTTCGGCGATTAAGGTCGGCAGGTCGCCGTTTAAAATGCCTAGATCACGCAGGCCACGCGTCAGTTCAGCAATAGCTGCCGCGACAGTGTCACGGGTACTGTTGCCGGGTTTTACTGCAGCACAGGCAGCATATTGTGCGTCCAGCACTACCTGATACAAAGCGGCCTGGTCGGCACTGAATTTGCCATTGACCGGGAAAGTGCGGGTGATATCGGCAGCATAACCAAAGAGTTCGCCACCGGCGTCAATCAGCACTAAATCACCGTCTTTTAACGCATCATTGTTGTCGGTGTAATGCAAAATACAGCCGTTTTCGCCACCGCCAACAATAGTGTTGTACGCCTGCTGCCGGGCGCCGTGCATGGCGCAATAATGGCGAATTTCGGCTTCGAGCTGATATTCAAACACACCGGGCGCGGCGATTTGCATGGCGCGGATATGCGCACCAGCGCTGATGCGGCCAGCTTCGCACATCAAGGTGATTTCGTGTTCGTCTTTAAACAGCCGCAGTTCAGCAGTGAGCGGGCGCAAATCTTCGATATGCACCGGTGCGCTGTAACCGCGTTTGGGATAAGTGCGTAAAGTTTGAAGCGTTTGGAAAATTTTCTCGTCCATTGCTGCATAAGCGCCCTGCGCAAACACCAGCGTCTGTTTGCCGTTGAGCGCCTGCAGCAGTTCCTGCTCCAGTACGTCATTACACAAAGCGGGTAAACCAAATTGCAAAGCGGCCGCTGCCGGGCCAAAACGCCGGCCCTGCCAGACTTCGGCCAGTTCGTCTTTTGGCCGGCATAGCAGCAGTTCGCGGCAACTGCCGTCGTTGTCTTTGCTTAAAATCAGCCAGGCTTCCGGCTCGGGAAAACCGGTCA
>CBFGPY010000462.1:0-3300 GCA_965650755.1 uncultured Chromatiaceae bacterium
TTTGCGCGCTGCCGTGTAAGCGCGGGCAAGTCGGGGTGAAGGTCTGGCTCAGGCTGAATTTGCCGGCGGTCTGGCTATAAACGCCGACTTTATCCGGCAAAGTATCGGTGGTGGCGGCATCGCGGATGGTCGAAATCAGCTGGTCGCCACGGGGCTGCGCCGCGCCATGCATATGGGTATCGTATTGCAGCAGTGGCAAGTCTTTTTTGTCGGCGCTGATGTTGGCTTCGGTTAGGGTAACCACTGCAGCCGGCGTTTTACTGGCGGCATCACCATCCATAAACACCGCGGTGGTGCTGGCATTACTCTGTACATGGGTCGGACGGCTGCCGTTTAGCTGAAAGCTCATCAGCTTTGGTTTTTCCGCATAAGGATGCAAATGGTCACCATGGTCTTCCTGCCACTGACCACCATCGACTACCTGTACCCGGTCATTCGGCCGCTGCACCAGCAACGCATAACGCTGACCCGGCGACGGATAAACTGCATCTGGTGTATGAATCAGCTGGAACTGTTCAATCAGCTCCGAACGGTCCAAATCGTAGACGCTGACCACAGCGCTGTTTTTATCCGTGACTAACAAGCGGCCTTTTGCCACCGTAGCTACCGGCGGATGTGGGTCTTTAATCACAATGGGTTCTTTTTCGACGATATTCGTCGTCGCATCGCCACAACCCGCCAGAATGGCGCTGGCGATGGCCAGCGGCAACAATTTCATTTTTACACTGTACATATCAACTCCTGTTTTTATTGGTGCGCCGGCACGCCGCCTCGGCCTGCCGGCTGGATCTGGTCAGAATTCGCCACGAATACCGAGGCCAATAGAACGGCCCGGTAATGGCGCTTTGTCTTTTAAGAATGTGGTGTGGACGCGGGCGTCTTCGTCGGTCAGGTTCTGCCCTTTCAGATACACCGCCAGCTGCTGGTCAAACAGGTCAAGGTAGTAGCTGACATTGGCATCCAGCAGGTTGTAGCTACCGGTTGCGCTTTCCAGCGTTTCGACTTTGTCCTGTTTGCTGTAGTGGCTGTAGCGTAGCTCGGCGCTGAACGCGGCAGACTGCCACGACAACGCCGATTGCAGGCGCAGTGGCGGTGTGCGTGGTAAATCACCGCCGGCATCCAAGCGGGCGCGCACATAGTCGACTTGCTGGGTCCAGCGCCACGCCGGCGCAAACTGCCAAATCAGCTGGGCTTCAAAACCGTGCAGGTTCACATCAGCTGCGCGGAACAGATACACCGGTAATTCGCCGCTATGGTCATGTGCCGCATCGGTATGCTCTGCTTCGCCGTGCTCTTCTTCAGCGTGCTCGCCATCAGCGTGGTTATGGCCATCTTCGGCGAACAAGCCAGTATTTTGCTGGTAATAGTAGTTATCCACCTGGTTGTAGAAAGCATTCAGAATCAGCGCTACATCGCCGCTGTATTTGCGCCAGGTCAGGTCAATGTTGTTCGACACTTCCAAATCCACCGGCTCTTTGTTCAGCACAAAGGCCTGGTGCGGATCTGCTAATGGATTGACGCGGAACAAGGCGCCGATCTCATAGGCGTTAGTGCCGATATGCGGGCCGAAGGACAACAACTCAGATGCTGCAGGTGCGCGGCCTGAACGCGACAACGACAGCGCGGCGTTGTAGCCGTCCTGATATTCCCAGACGAGGCCAGCCGACAGGCTATATGGCTTGAAGTTCTGATCGACGGCAAAAGTGCGGATCAGCTGATCGCCGCCGTGGTTATGATCATCATGTTCGCTGCCGTCATGGGCATGCGCCGCCAGCTCCGGCAGCAAAACCTGGGAGGCTTTGAGCGTGACGCGTTCCAGCCGGGCACCGGTTTGCAGTAACAGCGGGCCAAAATGCCGCTCTTCCATCCAGCCAATCGCCAGCATTTCCTGCGTCGACGGTGGCGTAAAGGCCTCGTCACCTACCGCTGAAAAATCACTGTGTTTGTAGTGCAGGCTGAGGCCGCCGCGCCAGTCCAGCCATTCGCGGTGCAGCAGTTCCAACCGAGCTTCGTCACTGCGGTTTTTGAAAGTGGTGCCGATAGCGCCGTCTTCAATTTCGGCATGCTGATAGTCGGTAAAACCAGCTTTGATATTCAGTTGCGCCAAAGGCCCGCCGCTGAAATTTAACTGGCTGTGCAGTTGCACCCGGTCTTGCTCAAGGTCGGCAAAAACTCGTTCTTCGGCATGGCCGGCCTCAGCTTCGTGATCATGTCCGCCATGTGAATGGCCCGGAATACCGTATTGCCGTTCCAGCCGGCCGACCGACAGCCCGACAAAACCATTCGGCAATAAATAACTGGCACCAACAGTGCCGCCTTTGCCGGTCGCATCGGTATTGGCAACGCGTCCACCTTTAGCTTCCGCACTACCCGTTTCATGGCTGTTGGTTTCAACAGTGCCGGGAATTTTGTAATTGCCCTGGTCACGCCAGAACGCGTCGGCATAGAAGGCAACATCACCGACGCTGGTTTGGCCGGCAGCAGCGGCCAGTTTTTCGTTGTTGACGCTCTGGCGTTCCAGCTGCCAGTTCGCCTGCGTGTCCCGGCGCGTCGGCACGCGTTCGTCCACTACATTGACCACACCACCGATAGCGCCACTGCCATAAAACAAGGTGGCAGGACCACGCAGTACTTCAATTTGCTGGGCGGTACCGGCTTCACTCGCCACGCTGTGGTCCGGCCCCACCCGCGACGCATCGCCGGCATCCAGGCCGTTTTGCGTGATCATCACGCGCGGGCCGTCTAAACCACGGATGATCGGGCTGCTGGCGACCGAGCCATAGAAATTGCTGTGCACACCGACCTGATTTTTTAGCGTGTCACCAAGTGTCGACGCCTGCTGCATTTTCAGCTGCTCACCGGACAGCACACTGACCGGCAGCGCCGACTCGGTCGCGGAGGCGTGCAGCGGACTGGCTTTAATATCAATAACTTCAAGTAAGGTCGGCGCCAGACGCAGCTCGACATTATTCAGGCCCGCCTCTGGCACATTCAGATGCAGATTGCGATGGGCGAATTGCGGCGCTTCAACGTGCAGCTCTGCCAGCTGGCCGGCCGGCGCTGCCAGCAGGAAAGTGCCGGCGGCATCGGTTTTCACCCGGGCCTGACTGCCGGCCAGCGACACTTCTGCTCCGGCGACAGGTTGGCCTTTGTGGTCCAACACCACACCAGACACAGATTGCGCCCACAGCTGCTGGCAGAATGTCGCCGCCACCAGCACGGCTATTTTGTTACGGTAATGCATAGATCTCCCTGCGTTATACCCAAATCAGAAAATTTGCCTTCGATTTCGCACTCGAT
>CBFGPY010000463.1:0-3293 GCA_965650755.1 uncultured Chromatiaceae bacterium
ATGTGACCTCGAATTTGAGCTGGAGCAGCTGCCACTGCTGAAAAACGCCATTGCGCTGTGCGAACAAAAACAGGATTACGTCAGCCGTGAAATGCTGCAGGAAATTCTGGAACACGAAGAAGAACATATCGATTGGATCAATGCACAGCAGTACCAGATTGGTGCCATGGGCATGGAAAATTATCTGCAAAGCAAAGTGAGCGGGGAGTAAGCAGCATGCAAGGCAAACAAGCGATTATCGATGCACTGAACGTGCTGCTGGCCAATGAACTGAGTGCGATGGACCAGTATTTTATCCATTCCCGCATGTATCTGGACTGGGGCCTGCACAAGCTGTACGAGCGGATTGATCACGAAGTCACTGACGAAAAAGCCCATGCCTCGGCCATTATCGAGCGGATTTTATTCCTCGAAGGCACGCCGGACATGAGCAAACGCGATGCGCTGCAGATTGGCGCTGATGTACCATCGATGCTGCAAAATGACCTGAATGTGGAATACGCTGTCGGCAAATTACTGAAGCAAACCATGGCGTTGTGTGAACAGCAGCAGGATTATGTCACCCGTGCCATGTTGCAAAAATTACTGGATGACACCGAAAACGATCACGCGCACTGGCTGGAACAGCAACTGCGGCAGATTAAACTGTTTGGTTTACCGAATTATTTACAGTCACAGATTTAGTTGCAAGCAGCAGCACTGAGTTTGCAAACCGTTTTAACCGCTGGCTTTGCCAGACAATAACAGGCAGGCAACGTTTCACAGGCCGGGATTTCCCGGCCTTTTTTTTTATTACAACAAAGGCACTGCAGCGACCGGAAGACCGCAGCTTTAAAGATTTCCCTGATCAAAGCTGCCTGTCCGGTGCATGCCATTGCGCAGATTGTTGAAATTATCACCGGTTGCGCCTTGCCGGATACAGCGTTACACGCAAGCGCTTGAACTACGCCGGCATTTTTGCCACACTGCTGCCGCTTTCCGAAAAAGCGGGCGTCGTATAATGGTAATACCCCAGCTTCCCAAGCTGGTGCCGTGGGTTCGATTCCCATCGCCCGCTCCACGCTACTCTGTGCTTGTTGTCTGTTTCATTCCATCGTTATAGTGAACAATCTGTTATTTGCCTGAATGCCGGAGTTCCGACTTATGTCCGCATTGCCTCTTATCCCGACTTTTACTGCAACCGAAATCTCGGCAGCTGCGCTGGAACTGCAGCAACGACGTGCTCAGGGGCGGCCGGCAGGTCTGTTGCCCGAGCAATGCCGGCCGCGGGTATTAGCCGACGCGCTGGCTGTGCAAATGCAGGTGGCGCAGCAGTACAGCAAAGTGATTGGCTGGAAATGTGGTATACCGTCGGTCGACGCCAATGGTCAGTTGAAAATCGTGCTGGGGCCTTTGTATCAGAATGAACTGCAACAAGGCCGCAGCTGCGCGCTGTGGCCTTCAGTGCAAGGATTGGCGCGGGTTGAGCCTGAATATGCTTATCCGCTGCGGGTCGATGTAGCGCCAGGCGAAAACAACTTAAGCGACGATGAAGTGTTTGGCCTGTTCGGCACGCCACATCTTGCTTTGGAGCTGATCCAAAGCCGGTACAGCGCTGATGCCGGCGCCATGTATCCCGATCAACTGGCGGATGGGTTATTTAATCAGGGGCTTTGGCTTGGGCCAGTATTAACCGGGCCGGAACTGGCCAGTTTTAACTTGACCCTGACTCAGGCCGGCAAAGCGCCAGTCACGTATGCAGTCCGCCATCCGAATGACAACCCGCGGGCGCCTTTGCCCTGGCTGGTAAATTTTTTGCGCGCACATGGTGTACCTTTAACTGCAGGACAGGTGCTGATCACCGGCTCGTTCGCAGGTGTGCTGGAATTGCCGTTTGACGAGGATATTCACTGGCAATTTGGTGAAGAACCTGCATTTCAGCTGAGTTTTTGCCCGCGTTAACGCGTTGCTGAGGAACTAATTCATCAGACTCAGTCTTAACTTTGCTGATTGTGATGGAGGGCATCGATGGATTTTTTACCGGCCACTGCGCTGACTTTCAGTCCTTTACTGGCATTTGCGCTGCTTCTGCTGGTCGGGGCGCTTGGCGGTTATCTGGCGCATCTGACCCGCTGGATCCCCAGTATTACCGGCTTTATGGCGGTAGGTTTTTTGATTGGCCCCAGTGGCCTGGGGCTGCTGGACAAACAAACCCTGCTGGACGCGCGTATTCTGGTCGATATTGCGCTCGCGTTGATTTTATACCGGCTCGGCACTTCCCTGGATTTGCGCTTTATTCGGCAGCACAAGGCGCTGGTGTTGACCTCGCTCGCTGAAGCCAGTGTCACTTTTGTGGCTTGTTTTTTTGTGTTGCACACGCTGGATTTCAGTCCGGTCCTGGCGGCACTTATCAGCGCCATTCTGATTTCCTCATCGCCAGCGGTGCTGCTGCACGTCGCGCATGAAACCGGCGCCAAAGGCCCGGTTACTGAAACGGCTAAAACCTTAGTTGCACTGAATAATTGCTGGTCTTTTTTGGTATTTGCCGCAGTCATTCCAGCGTTATTGCTCGATCAGCAGGTGGGTTTAACTCAGGTCATTTTGCAGCCGCTGTATCTGTTGTTAGGCTCAGCGCTGTTGGGCGTGCTGACTGGCGTGTTATTGCATTTCCTCTGTTTGCGCACTCAAACCGCCGTGCAATACAAAATGGCGCTGGTGATCGGCAGCCTGATGCTGACTTTAGCGCTGGCGCAGCAGCTGCAGCTGTCAGCGCTGTTTGCCCCCTTGTTGGTTGGTATCACGGTGCGCAGCCTCGAGCGTGGGCCTTTAGTGTCTGAACTGAACTTTGGCGCTGCTTTTGAGCTGTTTTTTATCGTGTTATTTGTCTTTGCCGGCGCCAAATTACAGCTGAGCGCTTTGTGGCAGTTTGGTTTGGTGATTGTCTGCCTGGTCGCTGTACGCTCTGTCGCCAAAGTGCTGATGGTTGTGCTTGCCGGTACTGTGCAGCGTCAGCCGGTGCGGGCCAGTGCCGGTACTGGCATGTTGCTGGTACCGATGGCCGGTCTGGCGATTGGTCTGGCACAAACCAGCAGTGGCCTGAGTACTGAACATGCGGCGGTGATTAGCGCTGTGGTGCTGGGCGCGGTAACCTTGTTTGAAACCATAGGCCCGCCGCTGGCGGCCTTTGCCTTCCGGTTTGCCGGCGAAGCGGGGCAGGCACACGAAGAGCAATCAACAGCTTTGGCGAGTCTTAGTCAACCAGACAGCTGGGCGGCACCGGGCCCCACAGTGCAAATACGCTGGAGGGGCGGAGT
>CBFGPY010000464.1:0-3283 GCA_965650755.1 uncultured Chromatiaceae bacterium
CCGATTTTTTGTGCCCTGTCTATTCACCGGAGTGATGACTATGCCAAAGTGAATATTCAGATGTTACCAGTTATACTTGGTATTGAGTTCACCAAAACCGCGATTTTGCTGTACACGTTATTGCTGACGCTAGTGTGTCTGATGCCCTATCTGGTGGGGATGTCCGGATTGGTTTATCTCGTCGGTAGCCTTGGCCTCAATCTCGGTTTTATCCTGCATGCCTGGCGGTTGAAATTTGGCACTGATCCAAAACAAGCGATGCAGACTTTTCGCTTTTCCATTTACCATCTGATGTTGTTATTCTTAGTACTGATCCTGGACCAGCAATGGTTCTGGCGCTGGAACTAAGGGAGTAATATGCAAAAAGTCTGGGCGGTTTTGTTATTGGTCGCAGCGTTAGCCGCTGGTGTTTTGGTGTACCGGCAGTTACAGGCGCCGGCAGAGTTCTCCAATGTGTTGATTTACCCGGCAGCACGTGAGATGAAGTCCTTTCAGCTCACCAGTCATACTGGCCAGCCCGTCAGCCGTGAACAGTTAAATGGCCACTGGACTTTGGCATTTGTCGGTTACACATTTTGCCCGGATATTTGCCCAATGACGATGGCGATGTTGTCCGGCAGTTATGCCAAATTAACAGAAGCCTTGCCGGCCGGCCAAAAGCTGCAACTCTGGTTTGTTTCTGTGGATCCGAAACGCGATACCGTGGCGCAGCTGGGTAATTATGTTGGTTATTTCGAACAACCGGCTATCGTTGGCTTAACCGCAAATCACGATCAGCTGTTCCCTTTTGTCCGGGAACTGGGGCTGATGTATGCCATCAGTACTACGACGGACGAGGATTACCGGGTAGACCACAGCGCGTCTATTGTGTTGCTGAATCCAAAAGGCCAGCTGGTAGCGATGTTCAAACCGGAAATGACGCTGGAGCAAAACTCAGTGCCGGTGGTCAGCAAAGCCCAGTTGCTGCGTGATTTCCCCGAAGTGCTGAAGGCGGTCGCGCCTTAAGCTTGTGGCTTGGAGCTAATCAACAAATACCCAGGGCTGCGAGAACCAGTAGAAATACCCCGGTTTGCTTTGACTAGGCGCGGTGCAGTTGTATCTGTTGTGATAAAGCTTCAGTGGCGCAGCAGCCTGCACACTAAATGTATCAGCATCCAGCCATTTCACTGGTAACGCTTTACCATCAAAAAAACAATGCAGGTTTTTTGGCCGGAAATCGCTGCTATCGACGCTGAGCGTCAGTAAGGGTGGGTTCTGGCGGCTGACCGGGTCCGCGCCGCTATAATCTGTTACTGGCAGCGCCAAAGTTTTTAACTTAGGTACAAAATGTTTCATCGCAGCAAACTGGCTGGAAGACGGATAACGCGGGATCCGGGTCAGTGACACGCCGGGTCCTACCGCCCCGGATTGTTGGCCGATACCGATAAAACCCAGTTCGTTGACCAGCTGTTCCAGCTCTGCACTGAAATCCCCGTAAGGATACGCCAGCCATTTACGCTGTTGCCCAAGTTTTTCTTCCAGCTGTTGCTGCGCCAGCAAGATGTCGGTTTTGACCCGTTGCCGCCACTGCGCCTTGCTTTCACCTTTGTTCGGAACCGCCAGACGATGGTGATAAGAACTGTGATTGGCAATGATCACGCCTTCCTGCTGCATGGTCTGAATTTGTGCCCAGCTCAATACTGGACCTTCGCGCCGGTCAATCAGCGCCGGCCCCAAAAACATGGTATAGGGGTAATGAAACTCTTTCAAAATGGGGCGGGCATTAGTGAAAACGTTGGCGAAACCGTCGTCAAAAGTGATAGCAACGGCGTTATCCGGCACTGGTTTTTGCCGAGTCAGGCCATCAATAATGACGTCCAGACTGACCACCTGATAACCCAAATCTTTTAAATGCTGCATTTGCTGGCGAAATTCTGCCGGTGTCACACTGGTGCTGCGCGGCGTGTCAGTCGCAACATGGTGGTACTGCAAAATAATTGCGGCCTGAGCGATTGCAGAAGTGAACAAAACAAACACAAGGCAGAGTAATTTATTCATCATCAGACTCCTGCAGCAACACAATCCCCATACGTTGCAGCAATATCAGCAGATAGCTCAATAGTGTCAAACCAAAGCAGCTAAGCCAGACCCATTTTAAGCAGGATAACAACAGGGGTTGTTCAGCGGGGACCAAAAATATGCAAAGCAACAATAACCAGAACAGACCGAGGCCTATGACAAAAAAGCGGCCACATTGGGCCGCTGTTATCGGAAGTTTGGGCATGTTCTTAATAATAAGAATGCTCGCCACGTTGGTGGTCGGTCACATCACGCACACCAGATAGCTCGCCGTGGAAGCGATTCAGCAGTTCTTTTTCGATACCTTCTTTTAAGGTTAAGTCGACTTGCGAACATCCATTACAACCGCCGCCAAACTGCAGCACAGCAACACCGCTGTCTGTCAGTTCAACCACTGACACCCGGCCACCGTGATTGGCTAATTGCGGGTTAATCTCGGCGTCGATGACATACTGCACCCGTTCTTTCAACGGGGCGTTGTCACTCACCTTGCGAACTTTGGCATTCGGCGCTTTTAACGTCAGCTGAGAACCCATCTGATCGGTGACAAAATCGATTTCGGCATCGACCAGAAACGGCTTACTGTCAGCATCGATGATGGCATCAAAGCCATTAAATGGCACCGTCAGGTCTGTTGATTCGACCGCATCCGGCGGGCAATAAGACACGCCACATTCCGCGGACGCCGTGCCGGGATTGACCACAAACACCCGGATGTTGGTGCCGCTGGCCTGCTTTTCTAACAGTTTAACAAAATGCGCTTGCGCCGATTCGGAGATGATGATCATCAGTAGTACCTGACTAAATTACTAGGTTAATGCCTATGATACGCCCGCAAACTGGCCTTGCCAAGCCTGCTTGAGTGGCGGCAGGCTTTATTGCTAAGGTGAATACTTAGTTTTCAGGAGGATAGCCGGTGCGAACTTTTACTCTGTCTCTGTTGATGGCAACTGCAATTTTTCATCCTGCGATGCAGGCGCAGACTGCCCCTGTGGTACCGGCTCCGGCTGAAGTGCTGGGTTTTGAACCCGGCCAGTGGCACGCGCGCCACGACCAGCTCGAAGCTTATTTACGTGCCGCCACAGCTGCTGCGCCGGAGCGCACCCGCTTCGAGATTATTGGCCGCACCCATGAACAGCGGCCGTTATTGCAGTTAATTCTGAGCTCCGCTGCCAATATGCAGCGACTGGATCAAATTCGCGAAGCACATCTGGCGGTCAGTCGC
>CBFGPY010000465.1:0-3272 GCA_965650755.1 uncultured Chromatiaceae bacterium
AGCTGGCAGCAGATCCGGCGCTGAAAGCTTTGTATAAGTTGTAAGCCCTGCCGTGTAGTACCGTCGGAACCTAACCTGGCGGCACTGCATCATTCAGTTGTAACTGTAACCATTCGCGTGGGCTGTTGCCGGTTTTGCGCCGGAAAGTGCGGGCCAGCGCGGATGGGCTTTCATAGCCGACTTCATCGGCGATCAATGCAATGGGCCGGCCTTCGCGCAAGAGTTTTTGTGTCAGGCTGACCCGCCAGCTGGCCAGATATTCGGCCGGTGTGATGCCAACCACTTTATGAAAGCGTGCGGCAAAAGTGGCACGCGACATACTGGCAGCAGCAGCCAGTTCCGCAATGCTCCAGGTGCGGGCCGGTTGGTCATGCATCAAAGTCACAGCTTTAGCCAGACGCAAATCAGCCAGGCCCGCCATCATGCCGGTCGCCAGCGTGTTACTGGCCATCATATGGCGTAACAGCTGGATCACCGTCAGCTCAAACAGACGGTTTAACACGGCATTTTTACCGCAGTGTGCGGCAAAAGCTTCGGCAAATAACCAGTCCAGATTGCTGTGCAGCATCGGGATCTCCCGCAGCGGGATCAGCAAATAATCCGGTAAAGCCAGCGTCAGCGGATTATCCAGACCGCCGTCAAAGCTCAGTGTCGCTGAGACCAGTTCGGGCTGCGGACCAGCCAATGCGGTCAAACGGTGCGCCGCAGGTCTTGGCAGCAACAATAAACTCGGCTCAGTGATCCGGACCATTTTCTGCTGCCCCAGCTGAAACCACAGCTCGCCATGTCGCAGCAGATGCAGTCGTGCGGTCCGTTCCGAGGCAGCAATCACCAGCTCCGCCGGCATAGGTGCGGCAAATACGGTACTGGCATGCATGCCAAATTGCGCCAGCAAGGTCGACAAACGATCCACCATCAACTCCTTCAATTAGACGATCTGTTGCATAAATTAGATTATTTGCAGCCAATAAGAAAGACCAGCCGCCTAATATAACCACATCCGCTGCAATGAACAGACGCGGTGAGCACATCAACTTTAAACAACAAATCAACATTGTTAGAAGGAATAAATCATGACAGGTCGCAACAACAGTTTTATCCGCACCGCCCTCGCTACTTTGGCCCTGAGCTTCGCTGGCGCAGCCTTCGCCGCAGCGAAACCGACAGTGGTGTTAGTGCACGGCGCCTTTGCCGAATCCTCCAGCTGGAACGGCGTTGTCACCGAACTGCAGGAACAAGGTTACCCGGTTGTCGCGCTCGCCAACCCGTTACGCAGTGTTAAAGCTGACGCCGCTTATCTGTCGGACGTGGTGGCCAATACCGCCGGACCTGTGCTGTTAGTCGGTCATTCGTACGGTGGCGCAGTCATCAGCAACGTCAACGCAGACGCCGGTCAAGTGCAGGCATTGGTGTATGTCGCAGCATTTGCTCCACTGGAAGGTGAAAATATTGCCGAGTTGTCCGGCCGTTACCCGGGCGGTACTTTAGGCCCAACACTGGCCGCGCCGGTGTTGTTAAAAGACGGCAATAAAGATCTTTATATTCAGCAGGATAAGTTCCATCAACAATTTGCTGCAGATGTATCCGCCAAAGATGCTGCTTTGATGGCGGCGACCCAACGCCCTGTGACAGAAGCCGCGTTGCATGAAGCTTCTGGCCGGCCGGTCTGGTCGCAGATCCCGAACTACGCCATTTATGGCACCGCCGATAAAAACATCCCGGCAGCGGCGATGAAATTTATGGCCAAACGCGCCGGTGCAAAAAAGATTGTAGAGATCCCGGATGCATCTCATGTCGTGATGACATCAAACCCGGCACAAGTGGCCGCGTTAATTGTGGAAGCCGCCACAGCAACCAGTAAATAAACCGGGCCTTTGCTGTGCGTTGATGCTCTGGTTTGCCGCAACCTGCCTCTGTTATCCGGAGAGCAGGTTGCAGCAAGTGTTACATGTTGGACGTCACACGTTGGACATCACATGTTGGACGTCACACGTTGGACATCACATGTTGGCGTTCTCCCTCAGTACCAGACAATTTCAGCCGCTGACACAATCAATAAAACTGGAAATAGTCAGCCGGCCCAGGGTTGGGTCTGCTGATAATGACATCTGGGGCGTGACAATACCGGTATGCAGCAAGTGGCGCGGATAAAAGACAATGCGGTTAAACAGGCCATGCGCCGTGCCGATTTGTTCAAATAACGCCGTGCTGCCCTGGATATAACCAGCATCGGCTTTGGGTAAATTGGGGCCGTCATTTTCACTTTCCAATGCGCGATAATAAGCCAGTTCCCGCTCTGGCGTAATGCGCTCAAAACCGGTTTTGCGATGCCGGTAAAAAGCCGTGCCGCTGGCACTGTTTGGCGTATTGCCGTTGCTTTGAAACAGATAATGCACCGCCGCCAACGCATGGGGCGTGGTGGTGTCAAAATGCGGAATGCGCTGCAGCAGTTTCAGTTGGGTCGGCGGCGTGGTGATCAGTGAAAAATGACACACCGACAAGCTGAGCTTTTTCGCCGGCAATTGAAAAAACTCAATCAGCGTCGGTGACAGAGCATCCAACAACAACTGGCGGTAAGCCGCCGGCGCTTCGGCCCGCACACCGGGGTAAAACGGTGAATTGGCGACAAATTCTGCCCGACAGGCCGTATCGACCAGCCGCTGCGGTTCGGCAACAAACTGGTCGGCGATGAGCACCGGCGTACGTTCAGCCCCAAAACGCAAAGCACTGAGCTTTAATGCCGGATGCAGCTGCAGCAGCTGTTGTTGTCCGCTCACAGATGCAGCAAAAGCCCCTGCCATTATTGCAACCCTGACGCACAATAGCGCGCAATAAATTCCTGATGCGACGGCAAGCGTTCCACCGCATGGCCAATAGTGTCACGGATATGCTGCAGATGACGGCTTAATTCCGCCGGCGGAATTTGTTGTACCAACTGATGATAACTGTGCGGTTTTAAGCGCTGCCCCAGCATCACATGAGTCCAGGACTCCAGCCGAAACATCTCATCGCCGGTCTGAAAAGCCAGCGCGCTGTCACGAAACAGTTCCATCCGCTGCGCCAGTGTGTCGGGGATGGTCATAGTGCGGCAATAATCCCAAAACGGACTATCGCGCCGTTCGGTCTGGTGGTAATGCAGGATAATAAAATCGCGGATTTTTTCAATTTCCCGCACTGACTGTTGGTTATATTCCGCTGCCAGCGCCGGTGTAACACCGGCAAACGGAAACAGCCGCAGCAAACGCACCACACTATTCATAAACAGATAAATA
>CBFGPY010000466.1:0-3268 GCA_965650755.1 uncultured Chromatiaceae bacterium
TTTTCAAAACCGCTTTGACGGGTTTCTTCACGCCAGCCCAGCAGTTGTTTGTCGTCATTGGCCCAGTCCGCCATCATGGTCTCGGAGAATTTACCGGAGATGATGTCGTCCATGTGTTTGGCAAACAGCGGCTGCAAAATACCTTTTAATTGTTCAGCCAAATCATAAGCTTTGATTTTCGCCGGGTTCGACAGGCGGTCCATCATGTTGGTGATACCACCGTGCTTCAGCGCTTCAGTGATGGTTTCCCAACCAAACTGAATCAGCTTGGCAGCAAAACCAGCTTCATACCCATCGGCAACCAGCTTGTCGTAGGCCAGAATTGCGCCGGTCTGTAACATGCCGCACAGAATGGTCTGTTCGCCCATCAAATCTGATTTCACTTCCGCTACAAAGCTCGATTCCAGCACGCCGGCACGGTCACCGCCGGTAGCAGAGGCGTAAGCTTTGGCAATGGCCAGGCCGTTACCATTCGGGTCATTTTCCGGATGCACCGCAATCAGCGTTGGCACACCAAAACCACGTTTGTACTCTTCGCGTACTTCAGTACCCGGGCACTTCGGCGCCACCATGATAACGGTGATGTCTTTGCGGATTTGCGTGCCTTCTTCGACGATATTAAAACCGTGCGAATAAGCCAGCGTCGCGCCTTGTTTCATCAGCGGCATTACCGCTTTAACCACTGAAGTATGCTGTTTGTCCGGCGTCAGGTTCAGGACCAGATCGGCAGTTGGAATTAATTCTTCGTAAGTGCCTACGGTGAAGCCATTTTCGCTGGCCTGCAGGAAAGATTTCCGTTTCTGCGCAATGGCATCAGCGCGCAGTGCATAAGAAATGTTCACGCCAGAATCGCGCATGTTCAGGCCCTGGTTTAAACCCTGAGCGCCACAGCCAACGATGACTACTTTCCAACCTTTGATAAAGTTACAACCGTCGGCAAACTCTTCTTTTTGCATAAAACGGCATTTGCCCAGCTGCTTTAACTGCTGGCGTAAGTTCAGTGTGTTGAAATAATTAGCCATGTGTCGATCCTGAAAATTCTGGTTTGCCGGTCTGACAGTGCAACAAGCACTTCAGCACTTCTGGCAGAACAACGCTCTGTGCGCTGTTTTGATAAAGCCAGCATAGGCCACTGGTTTCATTGCGTGAAGTGATATATTCTCAAAACAGTATTTCACTTTTTGCAATTAAGAATCAGCATCAGATGGATATCCGCAGCGCCCAGCTTTACCTTCACCTGGCCAGCAGCCTGAATTTCAGTAAAACCAGTGAACAACTGTATGTGTCGCCTTCAACGCTGACGCGCATTATTCAGCGGCTGGAAGATGATTTAGGCGTGCAGTTATTTAGCCGCGACAAAAGGTCGGTCCGGTTAACCCCGGCCGGTGTGCGCTTTCAGCAGTTTGTGAAGCAATATCTGGCCGACTGGCATCAGCTGCAGGTGGATTTGTCGTTAACCTCAGACGCACTGCAGGGCGAGCTCCGGCTGTTTTGTACCGTCACCGCAAGCTACAGCCATTTGCCGGCCATTCTGGATAGATTCCGCCTGCTTTGCCCCAAGGCCGAAATCAGCCTGACCACCGGCGACGCCGCACTGGCGCTCGACAAAGTGAAGAACGACGAAGCCGATATTGCGCTGGCCGTGTATCCGCCGAATTTACCGCTGAATATTGCCTTTGCCAGTATCGCCAAATTACCGCTGCAGCTGATTGCGCCGGTGATCCCCTGCAAGGTCAATGATTTATTGAGTGAAGCAACAGTGGACTGGGACAAAATCCCGCTGATCGTGCCGGAACATGGCCCGGCGCGTAGCCGCCTTGATGCCTGGCTCAAATATCAGGGCATCACACCGAATATTGTCGCCAAAGTCGAAGGCCATGAGGCGATGGTCAGTATGGTGGCGCTTGGCACCGGTGTGGCCATTGCGCCCGACCCTGTGGTGCAACACAGCCCGGTGCGCGACCGGGTGCGCGTGCTGGCGCTGGATTACCAGTTTGCCCCTTTTGATTTGGGCATCTGTATGCAATCCAAACGCCTGCACGAACCGCTGATGCGCGCCTTCTGGCAAGTCGCCTCAGGTGGCCCGGCCCTGCAACAATAAGGCGATGGGCTTTTGCAATAAGCGCAGCGCCGGCAGCGCGGTCGCCAGCAGCACCAGTGCCAGCATAATCACCAAGGCCGGCAACACAGCGCTGTGCTGAAACACCGGCGCCCCGAGTTTGCCACTGAGCCAGGGTGAAAGCCCCCACAGCAACACAGCGCATACCGGCACACTGAATAGTAATAACCCAAGCTGGTGGCCACATAACCGGCTGATTAAACCCGGCACTGTGGCGCCAACTGCCAGTTTGGTTGCCAGCACACTTTGCTCTAACAGCAGCTGGGTTTTCAGCTGATAATACAAACTTAACGCGGCGAGCAGGCTGATCACCCCGGCTAACAGCATAGAGATGCGGGCAAAAATCCAATAAGGTTCATTCATTTGTTCCAGCTGGGTAGCCAAAGTGCCCCGGTAGCTGATGTCTAAATCCTGACCCTGCCGGTCAGCCCATTCTTCCAGTGCTGTGGTCACTTCGTCGACCAGTTTTGGGTTTGTGGTCAGTGTTAGACCATCGTGCGGACCCCAGCCGTTGACTTTCAGCTGGGTATACATCATCGGTATTGTCACAGCAGCAACGCCGCGATGCGGCAAATCTTGGATCACACCACGGATTTGTGCCTGTACCGCAAAAGGCGCGATGTAACTCAAAGTCGTGCCCGGTAAATCTGCATAGGTTTGGCCGGGTTCCAGCAAACGGTCGGCCAGCGCTCGGTTAATCACAATGCCATCACTGTCTGTTACAGCAGTGCCTGCAATGACATCGGCACCGAGATATTGCAGATAATTACTGCTCATTTCCATACTAAGGACAAAAAACTCCAGCGTATGACCATTCACTGTAGTGGTGAGTTTACGTTCCACCGGCTCCGTGAATTGACTGGCAAACGCCAGCTGTGCTGCTGAATACTGACCAAACTCACCGCGTTGCAACGCTGCATCCGGCTGAATACCGGGATTCAGCCGCAGCTGTATTTCTTCAAATGGCAACCAGCGGCTGATGGTTTTTTCCTGCTGTAGCAATTGAAACTGCAGCGACAACGCTAGTACCAGCGCCAGACCGGCAAAACTCAGTTGCAACACCTGCTGCGCCCACGCCAGCCGTTGCTGCAACAAGTTACGCTGGCCTTGGCGATTACGAAACATCCGGGCGCGGCGCAGCTGCCACAG
>CBFGPY010000467.1:0-3265 GCA_965650755.1 uncultured Chromatiaceae bacterium
CTGGCGCTGAACGCTGCCATCGAAGCCGCCCGCGCCGGCGAACAAGGCCGCGGTTTTGCCGTGGTCGCCGACGAAGTCCGCCATCTGGCACAGCGCACCCAGCAATCGACAGTGGATATCCAAAAGATGATAGAAACCCTGCAACAAGGCGCGGCAGCAGCCAATCAGGCGATGCAGCAAAGCCTGCAGCAGGCGGACCGGGGCGCAGCCGTGATCCAGACCACCGGCGAACTGCTGGCAGATGTCGTGCACGGCGTAGCGGCTATCAATGACAAAACGGTGCAAATCGCCTCAGCGGCGGAAGAGCAAAGCACAGTCGCGGAACAGATTAACGAAAATATCACCCGCATCAGCGACATCTCGCAGCACACCAGTTCAGGCGCCGAAGAGACCGCGGTTACCGCCGCCGAACTGGCAAAACTGGCCGAGCAGCTGCAAGCCATGATCAACCGCTTCCGCCTCGCGGCGTGAAGCGCTGTTGTGTCTGGTTCAGACGCGGCTTTTGCGCGGGTTGCTCAAATTTTGGCTAATCGATTGATAAATTTTAATAAAGCCGAAAAACCAACGATTTTGCGGCTGGACAAGCGCCAACAGGCACAATACAATGCCCACCGTCGCGCACCCGTAGCTCAGCTGGATAGAGCGCTGCCCTCCGGAGGCAGAGGTCTCAGGTTCGAATCCTGACGGGTGCGCCAACAAATAAACCGCCATTTGGCGGTTTTTTTGTTGGTGCTTCCCGCAGATTTGAACCTTCTTCGACCACCAGTTTGCCTGGAGCAAACTGGAACAGCCCTGCTGGCCCGCGAGGGCGAGTATCAGGATGATACGAGTAGCACGCAGGACAGCCGTTTGGCACGTCGCGCAGCGGCGCCCGAAGGGCGAGCGCCAGGGATGGCGCGAGTGAATCCTGACGGGATGCTGTCACAATGTTTCGGGTCAAAACCGCCTTTCGGCGGTTTTTGCGTTTATAGCACCCTGTCGGATGAGAACCTGTTGTTCGACCACCAGTTTGCCTGGAGCAAACTGGAACAGCCCCGCTGGCCCGTCAGGGCGAGTATCAGGATGATACGAGTAAAACGCAGGGAGCGTTTTTGAACGTCTTAGCTTGCGAAGACGGCCCGAAGGGCGAGGCGCAGGAAATGCCGAGCAATCCTGACTGGTTCACCATATAAATCAATCACTTAAATGTGTCTCAAGTGGTTTTTTACGCCTGGAAGAGAATTTTCTAGCAGATTTATAGAAGTTTTAATTCTGAAATGACGATATCTTCATCCAAACCAACACCATCAATATTTTTACTGATGTACTTGGCGATAAAGCCAGTGGCCGAACCTTTGGCCGGGTCAAAAAGCCAACCACAGGTAATCTGAAGCTGGCTTTTTCTCTCGTTCAAAACGTACTTTTGATTGTTCTACGGATTATAAAACTCGCCGTTTTTACGCAGGTAAAAGAACCAGTTCAGTACCAAGCAAATAGCGTAGAACACTGCAAAACCGACCATTGCATATTCTGGCGTCGCCGCTTTAATTTGTTCACCAAACACCTGAGGAATATAAAACGCGCCATAAGCAGCGACCGCAGATGTCCAGCCTAATACCGGGCCTGCCTGTTCTTTCGGAAAGACAACCGCAATTGTGCGGAATGTTGAACCATTACCGATACCGCTGGCAGCAAACAGGCCCAAAAAGATTAAAAAGAATGGCATGAAAAATTGCTCTGGCGTTGCGGATTGATAGGCCTGTTGCATGTAGTAGCCAGCTCCGAGTGCACAGACAATCATGACGACAGAACACAATTGAGTCACAAAGGCACCGCCCAGTTTATCCGCCAGCCAACCACCGACAGGACGAATAAGCGCGCCGATAAATGGTGCTATCCATGCATAAGTCAAAGCGCTGGGTGCATTTGGATTCACCGTGGTGTGTGTCATGACGCCGTCTACCAGTTGATGGCTGTAACCAAAAATGACTTGAATAGACAGGGGGAACGCTGCAGAAAACCCAATAAATGAGCCGAACGTCATCACGTATAATACGCTCAGCACCCAGGTGTGTTTGTTACCAAAGATTTGATACTGACGTTCTAAACTGGCTCTGATAGCGCCAGGCAGCAGTTTCAGCAGAAAGACTGTGGCAAACAATACCGCTACTAACACCAGCTCTTTCGGGATGCCAAAGCCTGAACCGTTCGCAGTGGCTGGTAGCATCAACCACAAGCCTGCAATGGCAGTTAAAAATCCGATAGCTAACATAGAGAGTTGGATCGCAAAAGACACAGGCGCGGATGGTAGTTTTGGCGTTACTTCATCGGTATTGATGTTGTTCATGCCAAACCAGGTGGCAAACGCTAATGGCACTAACAACAGCAGCCAGACAAAACCGCCATTTTGTACCCAGGTTTCACTGCCTGCCGGAATAGCACCAATCAGGGTGCCGCTCGCTTTTTGCAGCGTCATGGAGTCGCCACCGCCAAGCACAGTGAAAGCACCGAAGGTCATGAACAGCGGCACCAGAATTTGCATGCTGGTAACACCAAAGTTTCCCAGACCGGCATTTAAGCCCAAGGCAAGGCCTTGTTGTTTTTTCGGGAAAAAGAAGCTGATATTCGACATCGAAGCGGCAAAATTACCCCCACCAATACCCGATAACAGTGCCATCAGCTGGAATACCCAAAATGGCGTCTCTTTGTCCTGTAGAGCGATACCAGTGCCAATAGCGGGGATCATCAATAATGATGTCGTTAAAAATATCGTGTATCGACCACCGCATAAACGCACAAAGAAACTTGCTGGAATACGGAGCGTGGCACCGGTCAGACCGGCGATGGCAGTCAGTGAGAATAAATCACTGGCACTGTAAGGAAAACCAAGGTTGAGCATCTGAACGGTCAGAATGCTCCACAACATCCAGACGGCAAAACCGCATAACAAGCTAGGGATCGAGATCCATAGATTCCGTGTCGCAATGGCTTTACCAGTTTGTGACCAAAACTGTTCATCTTCTGGTTGCCATCGTTTTAGATCGGCCATAAAAACTCCTGCATATTTTTGCGTATCACAGCCACTATGCAGGCTGGCTAGCATCCTCTCAATGGATCTGAATAGTTAGCAAAAAATACTCAGCAGCTTGTTGGAGATACCTATTATTGGGTAGGTTTATTCAGGGGTTGGTGGAAATGTTTACTAAAAACAGATGGATACAAACTTTTGAAGTGGTGGGTTCAGCGGTTAAAAATCACCACTGCATTTCGGTCAATTGCGCGGGCA
>CBFGPY010000468.1:0-3264 GCA_965650755.1 uncultured Chromatiaceae bacterium
GGGATAACATTAAATTCAGGATAAAAGCATCAGGCACCAGATGAACATCTGCAGTTGTATCACCAAATTGAGCAAGAATATGACTAATGCAGGTTTTATCATTGAGCGGCAATGCGATATAGATAATATCCAGTTCATGGCGGCGGGCAGCACTGACCGCATCCTGCACATGGCCCAAAGTTACAAATGGCCGCACATAGCAATGCTGCGGGCGGTCGTCATAAAAGCCACAGACCTGAAGACCATACTCAGGATGGCTGTTGATTTCATGCAGCAATGCCATACCATGCTCAGTGACACCGATAATAGCCACAGAACGCAGATTACGACCCTGTCTACGCACATAACGCAGGTAAGCATTCAGCAGCAACCGCCAGCCGCTTAGCACCACAGTTGTATAAATGAACCATAAACCGAAAATTACCCTGCTGTAAGTTTCTGATTCCTTTAATAAAAATAGTAGAAAAATAACGGCAGTAAAACTACCCAGCCAAACCCAGAAGACAGCACCCAATAGATGACTGAGTTTATCGACCCGCCACGAGCGGTACAGAGAAAACACTTCAGAGAAGTACATAAAAACCAGCAAACTGACAGAACAAACGAACCAATATTCTTCAGTGAAAGTGAGGTTATAGCTGAACGCGGCAAGCCATAAACAGGAGATAATCAGCAGAATATCGAACAACCGGTATAAAGATGCCTGTGCATGCTGATTTTGCTGGGTGAATCCGGTATTGACCATAACTCGCACCTTATTCAAAGACAGCTGTTATTTGTCGCAAAAAGGCCTGACGGCGGTTTTACATGGATGTCACTACGTGAGCTACTTCATTCAATAATTGTTTGTGGATACAGAACTGGTGTTTATTCTGCCGGCATATGGCAGGCCTAAATATTTAATCATGGCTTTGTACATGGATTGCCAATATAAAGTAGTTTTGACATCCCAATATTAGTTGCTAAATCAGAGTTGAGCTTGTTTGTTTTTCTTATGGTTATAATCGTAGCTGTAATATCCATAACTATAGCTGCCAGTGATTCTTTTTATCGCGTTAAAGATTACCCCTTTGGTTTCTACACCATTTTGTTCCAGCCGTTTTGCCGTCACTTCAATTTCTTTCAGTGAGTTTAGCTGGTATCGGGTGACCAGCATGGTCGTTCCTGCGTAACGCCCAACGATACAAGCGTCGGTTACGGCCATGACGGGTGGTGTGTCAACAATAACCAGATCAAATTCGGCACTGAGTTGTTGTAACAGTTGTTCGAATCGGCTGGACATCAGCAGTTCGGAAGGATTCGGCGGCACGGTACCGTGGTTAACTGCTGTCAAACCCGGAACTTCCGTTTGTTTAAGTAACTGTTGATAGTTACAACTGCCAGCCAAATAGTCGGCCAGACCATGTTTTTTTTCCACGTTAAACATTTTATGCACATAGCCTTTACGCATGTCGGCGTCGACCAGCACGATACGTTGGTTCGTTTGCGCTATAGTCGCGGCCAGGTTTGCCGACACAAAAGACTTCCCTACCGAGGGGCTGGGACCGGTAATCATAAATATATTATTCTTCGCCTCTATCATGGCGAAATGAATACTTGTACGCAGACTACGCAGGGCTTCTACTGACACATCTGTTGGATTACTCAGCGCCAACAGGTTGGAGCCTGCCATTTTCGTACTGCGGAATTTCCGACTCAGGCGTTTTTCAAGACTGACCTGCTGGCCTGAAAATGGAATAGCTGCGTAAACCGGCAGCCCCATATTTTCGATATCAGCAGGATTTTCAACTCCGCGACGCAACGCTGCCAGCATCAATACCAGCACAACACTGATAAAACCGCCGCCAACAAGTGCCACCAGCACGACTAGTTTCTTTTGCGGTTTTACCGGTTCAAACGTATTGGCTTCTGCCTGGTCGACGATGCGCACATTGCCGATAGTGCCGGCTCTGGCAATATCAAGCTCCTGAATATTATTCAGCATTTGGGTATAGATTTGGGTATTCACCTCTACGTCACGGCGTAGCCGCAACAACTCCTGCTGAGTGCCTGGTAAGGTTTTAATTTGGCTCTGAAACTGGTTTTTGCGGCTTTGTAACTCACGCATTTGTTCAACCAGCGACATATAAGTGGGGTGATCTGGCCGGTAGCGCCGTTTTACTTCCACTTCCTGCAGCTGTAATGTTGAAATTTGCTGTTCTATTGCAACCAACTGCTCCAGCAACGCCTGGGTTTCACTGCTGATATCTACCGACTCAGCGCTGACCTGATAAGAATTAAAAAGTTTTTCAGCCTGCTCCAGCTGCATTCTGACCTGTGGCAACTGCTCCTGCAAAAATGCCAGACTTTTACTGGCTTCAGCTGAGTTGCGGTCTACGTTTTTCATCACATAAACTTGGGTTACAGTCGCCAGAATTTGTTCTATTTGTGTCGGTTCATCGCCGTCCAGGCTGATGCTTAAAATGCCTGATTTTTTACCTTTTTCACTTACAACTAAATCTTCGGTCAGTTCAATTATGCGTTGTAATCTGTTGCTTTTGGTTAAGCTGAACCGGGTGCCGGGCTGAGCCAGCAAATTGGTGATCATTAACTCGATACCATTCACAGCCAGCCGCTGCCCGACCTTACCATGTAATATTTCAACGCTACCCAGTCGCAGGCTGAAACTGTTACCATCAGTCGCTGTGACAATAAACGTTTCCCCCTCCAACCTGGCCGGCACATTGAAATAGTTGACGACTATTTGTTCGCCCCCCCAGACATAACCCTCGAGCAGCGACGGCGCCAATTCACCTTCGGTAAGCACGGCACGCCTGGCAAGGCCGCGACCAATGACCGGTAAATAGACCGGCTCAGCAAATACTGTCAGGTTAAGTTTGTCGACGGTTTCACCTATCACCATACGCGAGCGAATCAGTTCTATTTCTGTGACAGCTTCACTATCTGTGACAAACAACCCAGCCATATCTTCCATGCCAGGCATCCCGCCTTCTTTTGATTCAATTTGTACCAATGACTGAGCGCGATATACCGGTGTCGCCAACATGGCATAGGCCAGACCAAATACTGTGACAAAGAGGGTAAAAATCAAAATGAACCACTTGCGCTCAAGCAAGCGGCTTAAATATAACATCAGATCCAGCTCAGTTAACTGAGGCTGCTGATTGGAGGCCTGGGTCGTATTTGGTATTTTTATGCTCATAACTCGCCGCTAAGAAATTACTTTAAATACTTCAACCAGCTGCATACGCCCTGTTCGATAAG
>CBFGPY010000469.1:0-3262 GCA_965650755.1 uncultured Chromatiaceae bacterium
ATTCCAGCATGGCGCAGTCGGTAATGAGCCTGCTCGAAGACATCAACGCCAATGGCACCACGATTTTAATGGTCACGCACGACAACGGCTTAGCGGCGCGCGCCAAACGGCAGATTTTTATCAAAGACGGTCAGGCGCAGGAGCTGATGCAAGGCCATCACCACAATATTCATAATCTGGCAGCGGTCTGAGGAGGCAATATGTTCAGTTATTACCTGAAGCTGGCCTGGCTCAGCTCAAAACGCACCTGGGGCATGAGCCTGCTGATGGTGCTCGCCATTGCGCTTGGCATCGGCGCGGCCATGACCACCATCACGGTGAATTACCTGATGTCGGCCAACCCTATTCCGCAAAAAAGCGACCAGCTGTTTTATGTCCAGCTTGACAGCTGGGACCCAAACAATCCGTATTTTGATAATGGCGACCCGCCGGATCAATTAACTTTCCGTGACGCAACAACACTGTGGCAAGCGAAAAAAGCGCCACGGCAGAGCATCGCCACCGGTGCGGCCGGCGTGATTGAACCGGCTGACAAAGAAGCGCTGCCTTTTATGGCGCAAGGCCGCGCCAACAGCGCCGACTTTTTCCCGATGTTTGATGTACCGTTTTTATACGGCAGTGGCTGGGATGAACAAGCTGATTTAAATAAAGAATTTGTTGTGGTGATCACTTCGGAAATCAATGACCGCTTATTTGGCGGCAAAGATTCCACCGGGCAAACGCTGCGCCTGGCCGGCAAAGATTTCCGCATCAGCGGCGTGATCAAACGCTGGCAGCCACAACCACGCTTTTATGACATCTCCACCGGCGCTTTTCAGGAGAGTGAAGAGTTTTTTGTGCCCTTTAGCCTGATGACCGAACAAATTCTCGGCCAGTCCGGCAATAACAATTGCTGGAAACCAACCGAATCCGGCTTTAAGGCTTACCTCGATTCGGAATGTATCTGGACCCAGCTGTGGGTGGAACTGCCGACTAAAGCTGAGGTAGAGCAGTACCAAAGTTACATCGACGCCTATGCCGACGAACAACACAAATTCGGCCGCTTCGCCCGTACCCGTAACAACAAGTTAAGCGACGTGATGACCTGGCTGGAACAACGCGAAGTCGTGTCGGAAGATGCCAGCATGATGATGGCGATGGCACTGATGTTTTTAACCGTCTGCCTGCTCAATACCGTCGGGCTGCTGTTGGCCAAATTCCTTGGCAAAGCCAGTGAAATCGGCGTGCGTCAGGCCTTAGGGGCAAGCCGGCGCGACTTATTCCTGCAGCATCTGGTGGAATCCGGCTGTATTGGCCTCGCCGGTGGTTTACTCGGTCTTGCGCTGGCCTGGCTTGGTTTAGAGGCGGTGAAATCGATGTATGGCGACTGGATGGCCGAACTGGCGGTGCTGGATGTGAATATGGTGCTGCTGGCGATTTTGCTGGCGATTGGTTCCAGCATTCTGGCCGGCCTGTACCCGACCTGGCGCGCCTGCCAGGTGCAGCCGTCGCAACAACTGAAAGCGCAATAAGGAGCTGACCATGTTAGAACTCGGACCTATGCTGCGCGCCTTAATGCGCAACAAAATCGGCGCTTTATTGATTGCGCTGCAAATCGCCCTGACCTTAACCATTATGGTCAACGCCATCTTTATGATGCAGGAACGTAACCGCCAGATGGCCAGAGCCAGCGGCGTGGATGAACAAAACACTTTTTATTTAAGCAACACTGTGTTTGGCGAAAACTACCCGCTGCAAAGCAATCTGGCGCGCGATTTAGACCAGATCCGCAAAACGCCGGGCGTCGTCGCAGCCACCCAAATCAATGCCATTCCACTGAGTGGCGGCGGCTGGTCGATGGGCTTACAAACCAAACCGGGCGATGATGTCGACGGTACCGGTACGGCGATTTATTTCGTGGATACCCAAGGTATTGCTGCGCTGGGTGTTGAATTGCTCGCCGGCGAAAACTTCAGCGAAAGCGACATCAGCTGGCGCGAACGTTCCAGCAATAAATGGCCACCAAAAATTATCATCACACAAAAGCTCGCCGAAAAGCTGTTTGATGGCGACTGGAAAAAAGCGCTGGGCCAGACGGTCTACATCAATAACCATGACCCGATGCAAGTCACTGGTATCGTCAAAAGCCTGCAATCACCGTGGAATGGCTGGGATAACACAGAACATGCCTCACTGGTACCAAGCCAGCTGGAAAATAAAGGTTCGCGGCTATTTATCCGCACTGAACCAGGCCGGCGTGATGCGCTGATGCCGCAAATCGAAAAAATGCTGGCCGACAGTGATAAACAGCGGATTATCCGCAATGTAAAAACCATGACGGAAACCCGTGCTGAAAGTTACCGTGAACATCAGGCCACCAACAATATCCTGTTGACGGTGATTATCGTGCTGACATTGATCACCGGCTTTGGCATCGTTGGCCTTGCCATGTTCAGCATCAATCGCCGCACCCGGCAAATCGGCACGCGCCGTGCACTGGGCGCCAGTCAGTGGCAAATCATGCGGTTTTTTATGCTGGAGAATCTGCTGATCAGCAGCCTCGGTGTGGTGCTGGGGATTGGTGGCGCTATTGGCCTCAATATCTGGCTGGTCAGCACTTTTGCCATGACACCGCTGACGCCCGGCTTGCTGCTCGTTGGCTGCGCCGCGCTGTTATTGGTTGGCCAGCTCGCCGTCAGTTACCCGGCGCTGATAGCAGCCCGCATCTCCCCGGCCACCGCGACCCGCGGCCGGGCGTAAGGAAGCCAGCACAGGCGCGGCGCCAGTTGCTGATTTATGCCAAAAGCGGCATTTTTTAAACGTCATGTACGCCGTGTACGGCGGCGCTGACGCTTGCACGTACCTACGGATTAATCAGGATTTGTAGGTATCGGCCAGCGCTAGCGCCGCCGTACTATTGTCATTGAAACTAAACGAACGTAATTCGCCCATGACAGAGATTCAAATCGCCCGCCTTCTATCAACCCAGTTGCTGTTGCAAATAATCCAGCAACAACCGCACTTTCTGCGGTAAGTGCTGGTTAAGCGGATACAACGCCCAGATGCCGTCGTCTTTCGGTTGCAGCTCTGGCAATAATTCGACCAATGTGCCCTGTTGCAGATGCGGAACCAGGTAATAATCCGGTAATTGGGTGATGCCAAGGCCCTTCAGCGCGGCGTCGGTCAGTGCCACGCCGCTGTTGCACTTGATATAAGGTGTCGGTCGAATTTGTAATTTATGGCCTTGTTGTTCAAAGCGCCAGTACTCGACCGAACCAACCAG
>CBFGPY010000470.1:0-3262 GCA_965650755.1 uncultured Chromatiaceae bacterium
CACGGTCAGATGACCACAACGTTCAGCCACCGGCTCGGTTAAAGCACCAAGACCAGGACCGATCTCGACCAGGTGTTCGCCTGGTTTTGGCGCTATCGCTTTGACAATCCGTTCAATCACTGCTGGATCGTGCAGGAAGTTTTGGCCAAATCGTTTCCGGGCCTGATGCCCCATATGTACATTATCAGTCATGTTTTGCTTTTGATTGAGTCGCTAAAAAAATGGCCTGATCCAGCGCATGCTGGAAGCTGCCAGGATCTGCCAGGCCTTTGCCGGCAAGGTCTAACGCGGTACCGTGGTCGACCGAAGTTCTAATCAGCGGTAAACCCAGACTGATATTCACAGAGCGGCCAAAGCCTTTGTGCTTCAACACTGGCAGACCCTGATCATGATACATCGCCAGCACGGCGTCTGCGTTATCAAGATACTTACTCTGGAATAAGGTGTCGGCGGGTAACGGGCCTATCAGGTCCATGCCTTCTGCACGCAGCTCATCAAGGGCCGGCCTTATTACGTCGATTTCTTCACGGCCCAGGTGACCATCTTCGCCGGCGTGGGGATTCAGGCCACAGACATAAATCCGTGGCTGTGGAATGGCAAATTTTTGCTGTAAATCCTGGTGCAGGATCCGAGTGACCTGCAGCAGCCGCTCACGGGTGATAGCTTTGGCAACATAGGCCAGCGGAATATGCGTGGTGACGAGGGCTACACGCAGACCTGCCGTGGCGAGCATCATCACGACATAAGGCGTATTAGACTGCAGAGCAAAAAATTCGGTATGTCCGCTAAACGGGATGCCGGATTTATTGATGATGCCCTTGTGCACCGGGCCAGTCACAATAGCATCGAACTGTTTTTGCATTGACTGTTCGCCGGCAAAAGTCAGGGTATCTACCACGTAACGGCCATTATTTTCGTTTAATACACCCGGCACTACTGGTGCGGCCAACTGAAACGGCGCCAGTGTCAGCGTGCCGGCTTTTTGTGGTGTGGGTGGCAGTTCCGGCTGATAGGGCAATAATTGCAGCGGTAAGCCCAATAATTGCGCCCGTTGCTGTAACAATTCGGCTGAGGCGCACACCACCAACTCAGCCGGCCAGTCTTGCTGCGCCAGCTGAATAATCAGGTCCGGGCCAATGCCGGCCGGTTCACCGGGTGTAACGCCAATCCGCAACGTCATTATTTGTCCGCCAGAACTTCGATAAAGGCTTCGTCGCGGATTTCACGCAGGAAGTTGCTGGATTCCTCGTTGAACCGACGGTTATAAATCATTCGGGCAATTTGCTCACGTTTTTTCTCGGCGGTTGCATCCACAGTTCGGCGGTCCAGTAACTGCACAATGTGCCAGCCGTGTTCGGTACGGAAAGGCTCGCTGAGCTGATTTTTCTGCAGTACTTTTAGCGTGTCACGGAACTCAGGAACAAAGATGTTCGGGTCCGCCCAGCCCAGTTCACCGCCTTTTAAGCGTGAACCCGGGTCTTCTGAGTGTTCTTTGGCAAAGGCGGCAAAATCTGCTTTGCCGGCTTTAAAGTCAGCAGCGAATTTTGCCAGCATGTTTTTAGCTTTTTCCTCACTGACGATGATGGACGGTTTGATCAGTACGTGGCGTGAAGAAATTTCTTCAAATTCAACAACGTTGGCGCCTTTGATGTCAAAAATAGTCAGAATGTGGAAGCCGGCGCCAGAACGCAGCGGGCCAATCAGATCCTTTTTCTTTTTACCGCGCACCTGGTCAGCAAACAAAGTTGGCATTTCGTTGATGTTCATCCAGCCCATGTCACCGCCTTCCAGCGCAGTTTCTGCAGATGATGATGCGATGGCGATTTTTTTGAAATCACTGCCGCCACGCAGCAGTTCCATTACTTTACCGGCTTTGCTTTCGGCTTCTTTGATCTGTTCTTCGCTCGGCTGACCCGGCAGTGCAATCAGAATATGACCAATATTGTATTGCTCATTGCTTGCACCTTGTTGTTCCATCATTTTGGTCAGCGTATCGATTTCTTGCGGGCTAACATAAATCCGGCGCTGGACGTTGGCACGCAGCACTTCACCTGTGGTGATTTCTTCGCGTAAACGCTCGCGGAACAACTCGTAGCTGCCTTCTTCCCGAACGACCTGAGCACGGAACTGTTCAACACTCAGCTTCTGTTCGCGGGCAATGTTTTCTATAGTCTGATCCAGCTGCGCATCGGTAATTTGCAGACCCATGCGTTTGGCTACCTGCAACTGCAGACTATTCATAATCAGGCGTTCCAGCGCCTGCACCTGCAGGGCAGAATCTGAAGGCAGGGTTTGGCCCTGTTTGGCTGCGTTCTTTTTAACCCGTGAGATCATGTCGCGAACTTCGGATTCGAGCACGACATTGTTATTGACGATCGCGGCCACGGCATCGACTTTGGTTTCGGCTGCCTGGACATTAAATAGGACGCAAGTGGTCAGAGTCGCGGCAATCAGCTGTGTTAACTTCATAATTTTCCAGTCTAATTATTTAATAAATAGGGGCGGCGGTAGCCAAACACCCCAGTGGACAGCATGTCCGACACGTTAAAACCAGCACTGTCTCCGAACCCTTTTAACACAAACTGCAGCGCAATGCCGCTGTCGAGCCGGAACGGAGAGTTGATATTATTAATCGGTAAATCCAGATTCGTTTCAATCTGCCGGCGGGCAATCAGGCGGACGGCCCAGCAGCAGGATTCATATTGCAGACCGACGTTGGCTTCAATCATGCGCGAATTATGTAAATCGCGATAATAGCTGCCGACCAGCTGCCACTGTGGGTTCAGTGGCACAGTGCCTAAGGCACCTAACTGCTCAATCTCGTTGCCTGAGACATAGCGGCTGTATCTATGGTTCAACTGCAGTAGATTTTTATCGTCGGCGCGGTAATCCAGTGAAACGTTGCTTTTAATCATCCGTTTAGTCTTGGAATCATACTGTACGCCACTGTTTAAAAACCAGCGCTGTTGGAAATGCAGCACCGATTCGGCTGCAAAAATCGATTCAGTCGCCGCAATCGTCTGGCTGTTATCGAGCTGATTCGGTTCCGGATTGGCCAGAAACACTATTTGGCCCAGACTGAAACGGAAACGCTCGGTATCAAATTCGTCGTAAATTCGCGTGGTCGCTCCGAGTGTCAGCTGATTGGCATCATTAATCCGGTCGAGACCGGAGAAGCGGTTCTGCCGGAACAGACCAAAATAGTCGTCCTGTAAGCGCGCAGTGTCATATTGCCAAATCTGACTTTGGTCACGGTATGGGA
>CBFGPY010000471.1:0-3258 GCA_965650755.1 uncultured Chromatiaceae bacterium
ATAAACTGGTGTTCCTCGATATCCATGTCGACCCGAAAGAACACGTTTACCCGAAGCAGGTACCTGGTGGTGCCATGAATGACATGTTCCTGAGCAAAACGGAGCGGACTTAACATGCGCCATATTATTGCTGTTCTGCTGGAAAACGAATCCGGCGCCTTAGCCCGTGTCGTGGGTTTATTTGCCCAACGCGGTTACAACATTGACTCGCTGACGGTCGCAGCGACTGAAGACCCGACCATGTCGCGACTGACGCTGGTAACCCGTGGCGACGACCAGGTTATCGAACAAATCACCAAACAGCTGCACAAGCTGATTGAAGTGGTGAAGCTGACGGACCTGAGCGAAAGTGCACATATCGAACGTGAGCTGATGATGGTCAAAGTCAAAGCCAGCGGCGAACAACGTGAAGAAGTGAAGCGCAATGCTGACATCTTCCGTGGCCAAATCATCGATGTGTCGCCGACCACCTATACCATTCAGGTCGTTGGTACCTCAGAGAAACTGGAAGCCTTTATTGAAGCGCTGTCCGGCACTCAGATCCTGGAAACGGTACGAAGCGGGGTCTCGGGGATTTCACGCGGCGAAAAAGCATTGTCGCTTTAAGCCAATTCCGATGAAAAAGCCGGCACATTTGCCGGCTTTTTGTTATGCAGCTGACAACTTTAACGCAGGCTAAACCTTCATCGCTGCATTTAATGGCGGTACCGGCGGCTGGCCGTTGGCTTTGTTCTGATGACGGCCATATACCAGATGGAATAACGGCGACGCCATCAGTGTAGTGACAATCGCCATCAGCACCATAATCGAAAACAAACCTTGTTCAATTACACCAAACTTCAGCGCGATATTGATAATAATCAGCTCCATCAGACCGCGGGCGTTCATCAGCGCCCCCACAGCCATCGCTGTACGGTTGTCGGCGCCACCGATACGGGCAGCCGCCCAACAGGCCACGCCTTTGGCAAAAATCGACGCCGCCAGAATGACCAGCGCGATAAACAGCACCTCAAACGACGCCAGCACGTTCAACTGCGTTTTTAAACCGGAATAGGTGAAGAACATGGGCAACAACACAAAAACGGTGACTTTTTGCAGCCGCGCTGTCACCAGCTCGGTCAGCTTACCACGCGGCATCGCAATCCCCAGCAGGAAGCCACCAAATACGGCATGTAAACCCACCCACTCCATGGCATAAGCCGAGATGGAGAACAACACAAACACCAGCAACAACTGCGCTGCGGTCAGTACGCCGGTTGTCTCCACTTTATCTGCCAGTGGCTGCAACCAGCCGCGCACTTTAGTCAGCATCAGGCTGGCATACAACACGCCGCCGACTACAGCTTTGATCGCCAGAATAGTACCGCCACCGAAACTGGCCAATACCACCGCCAGCACCACCCAGGCCGCAGCGTCGTCGATTGCACCGGCCGCCAGCGCCAGAGTCCCTAATGCAGTGCCGGCCAGACCGCGTTCGTAAATGATCCGCGCCAGCATCGGGAACGCGGTGATGGCAATAGCTGCCCCCATAAATAAAGCGGCATTGGCAAAAGAGATGTTGGCGGCGAACAGGCCCGGTGTTTCCAGCAGCCACAGACACAGCAGGGCACCAACACCAAAAGGTACTAACATGCCGGCCAGACTGACGCCGATGGCGCTACGGGCATTTTTGCGGAACAGCTGGGTATTAAACTCGAGGCCGACCAAAAACATATACAGCCCCACCCCAAGCTGAGCGCCGAAGTACAAAATCGGCATGGTTTCAGCGACAAAAATACTTTTTTGCAATTCCGGCCAGAACAAACCGAATAAAGATGGTCCTAACACCACCCCGGCGATCATTTCGCCGACGACTTTGGGTTGCCCGACAAATTTAGCCAGATAACCAAAGATTTGTGCAGCGACAATAATCAGCGCCAACTGTGGCAGGAACGCCAAAGCCAAATCGACATAACTCATTGTTTATTATCTCTTTATATACAACTGTTGATGAAATGGTAGTGTGAGTGATGTTGTTGGTTTGTTCGCCGGCTTTAGTACCAGCTGTAGTTTTGTTACCAACATACAGAAGCGTTTTATGCGGTGCAAGCCGTCAATATTGGCATCACGACAACTATTTGATTTTCATTTAAACAAAAGTATTGGGCCTCATATATCTACAAGCGACTGAGTAAAGAACGCCAAAGCCCTCAGCCTATGACGAATATAGGCTGGGCAGCGCCAGGCAAATCTGGCATGCTTGGCGTCTTTACCCTGTGGCAGGAAACCCGGATTCATGAGTCAGGACCATGGCGATCAGCTGGATCAACAGCTCTTATTTGAAGTCATCGAAAATCAATTAGCAGATGGATATCCGCTCAAAGTCAAAGCGACCCTGATGCGGCTTTGTATGACCGGCCACAGCCGCGAAGACGCGCTGGAACTTATCGCCTGTGCTTTAGCACCTGAAATGTTCGCCGTAGTGGAACTGCAGCAGGAATTTAATCTGCCGCGGTATGAAGCGCATCTGGATTTGCTGCCACAAACCCCATGGATTGACCAAGACTGAGCCTGCCCTGTTGAATATCATCCGCTGGCAATCTGTTGCCCTGCTTTGCTGCCTTTGCCTCCTGCTGACCGGTTGTCAGCAAACGCCCGTGCAACCGGCGAAAATAGTCCCGCCAGCTGGCCAACTCTATGTTCAGACCGCAGCGACTCTCCCTCAGGCTCATGCGTTACCGGCATATGAGGCTTTGTATCAGAGCTTTTTAGCATCAGGTCAGGCCCAACAAAGCGCTAAAGACTGGCGGGCCATGCAACAACAGCTGATGCAAACCGATATCAACCAGTGTCTGACGCTGCCATGGCGGCATTGGCAGCAGCAAAATCTGCTGAATCTGGCATTTTACCGGTTGGCAATGAATTGCTATCAGGAACACCAGCAACAGAACGAACTCAAAGCGCTGCAGGCTTACCAAAGTTATCTGCGCGACGGTATTTTGCGCAGTGGTAACGGCAAAGCCAGTTATTCCGCCTGGCGTATTAACACTTTTGCCGATGCCCATGAATTACTCGGCCTGCTGGGCATGCAAATGCAGGATTACCATGCGGTACTGGCGGCGTCTGGCAACAGTCTGCATTACGAGGTGCAGGTCTACGACCCGGCCGACAATCGGCTGAAAACGGTGTTTTTCGACAATCAGCGTTATCTGCATGCCATTGATGGCCTGCCTTTTCCATTTGTTGGACTGGTCGATGGCTGGCGTAAGGAACTGTTAC
>CBFGPY010000472.1:0-3256 GCA_965650755.1 uncultured Chromatiaceae bacterium
TTAATTGCGAAATTTCTGCAGGAAGACAAGATGCCGTATATGTTCTATTTCCATCCGTGGGAAATAGATCCGGCGCAACCCCGGGTACAAGGAGCGGGCCTGAAATCCCGCTTCCGTCATTATGTCAATCTGAACCGGATGGAAAATAAACTGGCGGCATTGCTGACCCAGTTTAACTGGGGTAGTCTGGAACAGGTTTATCAGAGCGAACTGCAAAACTCACAATAAAACAATAACAACTAAGGGAACTAGATGTACAGTATTGCCACCTTAGCGCTGCAGGACTCCAGAAGGTCGGAGTGGGATCAGTTTGTTAAAGATCAGGACGACGGCACCTTTTTTCATTTATCCGGCTGGCAGAATGTGTTGTGGCACAGTTTCCGCCACCAGCCACACTTTTTATATGCTCTGCAGGATGATCGCATCGTCGGCGTGCTGCCATTGGCGGAAGTGAAAAGCGCTTTATTCGGTTATGCCTTAGTCTCTACGCCATTTTGTGTGTACGGCGGCGCGCTGGGTGCAGCTGTCGTTCGTCGCGCCTTAGAGCAGGCAGCACTCGAAATTGGCCAGCGTCTGGGTGTTAATCATGTCGAACTGCGTTACAAGCACGCGCAGGATAATGACTGGATCACCCGAAGCCAGCACGCCACTTTTGGCTGCACTTTGGCAGAAGACGACGCAGCTATTCTGGCTGGCATTAAAAAGAACCAACGCGCACTCATTCGTAAAGCGCTGCAAACCGACCTGAGCTGGCATCTTGAGCAGAATAACGACGATTTTTATCAGATTTATTCAGAAAGTCTGCGCAATCTCGGCACCCCGGTATTCAGCAAAAAATTGATCGATGAGTTGCAGCGCGAATTCGGTAACGACACCGAAATACTGACTATCCGTCATAACGGGCAGGCAGTTTCTTCAGTATTTAATTTCTATTTCCGCAATGAAGTGCTGCCATATTACGGCGGTGGCAAACCTGTGGCCCGCGAGCTGAAAAGTAATGACCTGATGTATTACCAGCTGATGTGTCACGCCAAAAGAGACAAAGCCTGTACCTTTTATGATTTTGGCCGCAGTAAACTCGAGTCCGGCGCTTACAGCTATAAAAAACACTGGGGCATGCAGGACAGTTTGTTGCACTATCAGTTTAAGTTGGTCAAAGCGGAACAGTTATCCAATTTAAGTCCGAACAACCCGAAGTACCAATTATTCATCCGGATGTGGCAAAAGTTACCTTTATCAGTTAGCCGTTTGCTTGGTCCATTCCTAGCCAAGTATCTGGGGTAATGTATGGCAAAACCTAAGTTATTGTACCTGTGCCATCGTATTCCATACCCGCCGAATAAAGGCGACAAGATCAGGTCTTTTAATTTATTAAAGGCGCTGTCGGCGCAGTATGAAGTCTATCTCGGCTGTTTTGTCGACGATGAATATGATTTTCAGTACATCGACAAACTGGCGGACTGGTGTGTCGAGTATAAATGCCGGCGCCTGCGTAAGTCCTTTGCCAAATTACGGGGCTTAAGCGCATTTTTGACCGGCAAGCCCATTACACTGCCCTACTATGCTGACCATGAATTACAGCATTGGGTCCATCAGACCATTGCCAAACATCAGATTGATACTGTGATGGTGTTCTCGTCTTCGATGGCGCAATACGTTGATTTTCCACAATACAGCCATCTGCACCGTGTGATTGACTTCGTTGACGTTGATTCTGACAAGTGGCGCCAGTATGCCGACAATCAGCGTGGCGTGATGAGCTGGGTGTACCGCCGTGAATTCCGCGAACTGCAGCGACTGGAGCAACATTATTGCTCTGCATTTAATTACAGCCTGTTTGTTTCACCAGACGAAGCAGCCCTGTTTCAACAGCTGATGCCCGCGACACTTGCCAACAAAATCCAGCCGTTATTAAACGGTGTGGATGTGCAGTTTTTTGACCCTGCCGCGGTGATGAAAGAGCCGGAATATCCGTTGCAACAGCCATATCTGGTATTTACCGGCGCTATGGATTATTGGGCCAATGTCGATGCAGTGCTGTGGTTCTGCCAGCAAGTCTGGCCGCAACTACGAGCGCAGCGGCCTGATTTGCACTTTTATATCGTCGGCGGCAATCCGACTGCGGAAGTGCTGGCATTACATGGCCAGCAGCAAGTGTGGGTTACCGGGCGCGTTGACGACGTCCGGCCTTACATAGCAGCTGCAGAGCTGGTTGTTGCGCCGCTACGCATCGCCCGTGGCATCCAGAATAAAGTGCTCGAAGCGATGGCACTGAATAAAAAAATCGTCGCCAGCGATATGGCAATGGAAGGCATTAATGCGCCGACCTCGCCCTATCTGGCCCAATCTGACGACGCCGCAGAATTTCTCCGGCTCTGTCTGACCATGCTGCAACAGGAAGATGCACTTTGCACCAACAGAGAGTGGGTACAACAGCATTTTACCTGGCCAGCGACTTTGACGCCTCTGCCAGGTTATTTGCAACATGCTGAAAAATAACTATTTACGGGTATTGTCGCTGTTTGCTTTGCTGTGCTCCGTCTGGGCGCTGGTATTCTTGCCGACCTTGCAGAATATGGAAGCGGTCTGGCGCAGTTCAGATACCTATACCCATTGTTATATCATTCCGCTGATAGCAGCCTGGTTGCTCTACGACCAGCGTCAATCCATCACAGCACCAGCCAAGCCGACATTGGTGCCGCTGCTACCGGCCCTGGCTTGTGCTTTGGTCTGGCTGGTTGGTTACGCTGCTGACGTCAACAGCCTGACGCATTTTAGTGCCGTCATCGTTTTACAATTGCTGACCCTAAGTCTGCTTGGCTGGCAGCTTGGCCGCCAGGTGGCATTCCCATTGTTTTACCTGATTTTTATGGTGCCTTTTGGCGATGCACTGAACCTGCCACTGCAGGACTTAACCGCTACCGTCAGCGTTTTTATGCTGAATCTGACGGGTATCCCGGTGCTGCGCGAAGGCTTGTACCTGACCACACCAGTTGGGCAGTTTGAAGTGGCCGAAGCCTGCTCGGGTTTACGTTTTCTGATTGCATCTATTGCCATCGGCACTTTGTTTTCATTTTTAACTTACCGCATCTGGTGGAAACATTTGCTGTTTGTTGGCGCTATTCTGGTTTTTTCAGTGCTCGCCAACTGCTTAAGGGCATTTTTCCTGATTTGGATTGGCGAAACCTCCAACATGCAATATGGCTTTGGCGCTGACCATTTTGTGTACGGCTGGCTGTTTTTCGCGCTGGTGATG
>CBFGPY010000473.1:0-3255 GCA_965650755.1 uncultured Chromatiaceae bacterium
GTTTGATGAGCAGGGCAATATCAAATGGCTGGACGGTTTTATTATGGATATCACCGTGCGCAAACAGATGGAAACTGACCTGCGTCTGGCCAAAGACAAAGCAGAACTGGCCGCCGAAGCGCGCGCTGCTTTTTTAGCCAATATGAGCCACGAGATCCGCACGCCGATGAATGCCATCATCGGGTTCAGCGATTTGCTGCTCAGTTCCTCTTTGACCCAGGAGCAGAAAAAACACCTGAGCACCATTCATAGCTCGGCCCATTCGCTGCTGCATTTGCTGAACGACATTCTGGACAGCGCCAAGCTGGAAAAAGGCAAGCTGGAGCTGGAACTGCGGGATTTCTCGTTACCGGCGGTACTGGACCATGTGGTGTCGACTTTATGGATCCAGGCGCGAAAAAAACAGCTGACGCTTGAGTTGGAGCTGGCGCCGGATCTCGGCGAATTTTACCTCGGCGCGGCCGACCGCTTACGGCAAATTCTGACCAACCTGATTGGCAATGCGATTAAATTCACTGAGCTTGGTGGTGTCAAAATACAAGTGCGGCCACTGCCGGGTCACACCGTGCAATTTGATGTTATCGACAGCGGCATCGGTATTGAACCTGGGCGGCTGGAACAGATTTTTGAAGCCTTTACTCAGGCGGATTCCTCGATGAGCCGGCGCTTTGGTGGTACTGGCCTTGGCACCACTATCAGTAAACAACTGGTGGAACTGATGGGCGGGCGGATTTGGGTGCAAAGCCAACCCGGTGTCGGCAGTACTTTCAGTTTTGTGATCCCGCTCGCGCTAGGTCAGGCACCAGCCCAAAGCAGCTACGGTTCACAAGCGCCCGCCCTGCCGCCGCTGCGGGTGCTGATTGCCGACGATATCCCGCAGAATCTTGAGCTGCTGGGCCTGTTATTGTCCCGTGCCGGCCATCAGGTGTATAGCGCTGCCGACGGGGCTGAAGCCGTTGCACTGGCGCAACAACACCAACCGGATCTGATCCTGATGGATATCCAGATGCCGGTGCTGGATGGTCTCAGCGCCTGTCGGCAGCTACGGCAGTGGGAGCATGACCATGGCCGCTCCCCTATTCCGGTCATCGCGCTGACTGCCAGTGTACTGGATGAAGATAAAACCGCGGCGCAGCAGGCCGGTATGCAGGGCTTTGCCAGCAAACCTGTAGACTTCCCGGCACTGAGTTATGAAATGGCGCGGGTGCTGCAACTGGAAGTACAGGCACCGTTGGCAGACCTCAGTCAGGCAGTGCCGGGCACTGAGCAGCTGGTGAATGTCGGCAAAGCATTGCAACTATGGGGCAGTTTTAGCCGTTATCTGCCGTCGCTGCGCCAGTTCCTCGACAAACAGGGTCCGGCGCTTCGGCAATTACAACAGGCGCTGGAACAAAATGATTTTGCTGCTATCCAGCAGACTGCTCATGCCGTCAAAGGTGTGGCCGGTAATCTGGCGCTGGAACCTTTAGCCAAAGTCTGTGCCGAACTGGAACAGGCGGCGCGGCAGCAACAACAACAGCGCTGTAAAGATCTGCTGGATAAAATTCTGCATTGCTGGCCACGTTTTGATGCTGAGTACCAACTGTTGCAACAACAACATTCGGCGCAGCAAAGCCCGGCGACAACAACGGTTAGTGCCCGGGCGTTAGCAGAGATCCTGACGGCCCTGCAAGGTGCGCTGGCCCGGCACGAACTGGATGAAGCGCGGCTGGCTGAACTGGAGGCCTACACAGGCCCGTATCAGGACCAGGTACAGCAGATTTGTGCCCTGATCAACGATTTTGACTTCACTCAGGCGCAACAACAATTACCGGCGTTGTTGCGCCAATTAGACGCAGGAGCTGACTTATGACAGAGGACCTACCGGTCATCTTACTGGTCGACGATGAACCGACCAACCTGCGGGTATTACGGACCGTGCTCAATGACTTGTACCGCCTGCTCTTTGCCAAAAATGGCCAGGAAGCGCTGCAACTGGCCGCCGAACATCAGCCGGATCTGGTGCTGCTCGATGTGATGATGCCGGGGATGACCGGCTTTGAAGTCTGCACAGCACTGAAAGCAAATAGCCAGACCCAGCATATTCCGGTGATTTTTGTTACAGCGCTGCGCGATGAAATTGATGAAACCCAGGGCTTTGACGTCGGGGCCGTCGATTACATTACTAAACCTATCAGCCCCGCCGTGGTGCGGGCGCGGGTGAAAACCCATCTGTCGCTGGTCCAGGCCGAAGAACTGAAAAAAACCCGGCTACAGATTATTCAGCGACTGGGTCGCGCTGCTGAGTACCGTGACAACGAAACCGGCCTGCATATTTTACGGATGAGCCATTTTTCGCAAGTCATTGCGCTCGCTTATGGTTTAAGCCCAAAACGGGCCGAAGATTTATTACATGCTGCGCCGATGCATGACATCGGCAAAATCGGTATCCGCGATGATATTTTGCTCAAACCCGGCAAACTGACCGAAGATGAATTTCGGGAGATGCAGCGTCACCCGCTGATTGGCGCCGAGATCTTAGGCGACGCAGATTCACATCTGCTGCAACTGGCGCAGCAAGTTGCACTGTATCACCACGAAAAGTGGGACGGCACCGGCTATCCGCATGGTCTGAAAGGTGAAGAAATTCCGTTAGAAGCACGCATCGTGGCGCTTTGTGACGTGTTTGACGCCCTGACCAGCACCCGCCCCTACAAAAGTGCCTGGAGTGTCGAAGACACTTTGGCCCACCTGCAAGCGCAAAAAGGCCGGCATTTTGACCCGCAACTGGTGGATTTACTCGAACAGGAATTGCCGAAGATCCTGGAGATCCGCGCGCGCTGGGCTGAATGATTCGGCCCAGCATTCTGTACTTGCGCACACTTATCTTCAGGAAACCGGCTCATCCCACTGCAGATTGTCAAAATCGGTTGCTAACAACACAAAACTGACCGCCGCCAGCAGATCTTGTTCCACTACAGGACTTTGCTTCCAGACCAGCACCCGACCTGCATTGACTTTCTCCACCGACCATAACAACTGCTGTTGTTTTTTCAGATGAAAGCCCACGGGGACAGCGCTACTGAATAAGCCGCCTTCCAGCTGATGCTCAGATGTGATCTCGTACACGGCTCCGGCACTGACCAGCTGGCCTGACAGACGATTCAGCTTGTCCTGTCGTAGCGACAGTTCGCCCTGATGCTGGCCGGAAAACACACAGGACAATAGCGGCAGGTTGCCAAAGCTTGGGTCCAGCGACAGGCTGCTTTTACTGAC
>CBFGPY010000474.1:0-3254 GCA_965650755.1 uncultured Chromatiaceae bacterium
GAATGCAGAGTGTGGGCCACCAAAAGCCATTGGCACACCAAAACGCTGGGCAGAGCCTAACACTACGTCTGCGCCCAATTCGCCCGGTGCTTTTAACAGCAGCAGTGCCATTGGGTCAGTCGCGACGGCAACTACGGCTTTTTTCGCTTTTAAATCAGTGATTAACTGCGCATCGTTGCGCACTTCACCTGTGGTTGACGGGTATTGGATTAAAGCGCCGAATACGTCGTGGTTCACCGCGTCTGCAGCTTTGCCTACGATGGTGTCAAAACCAAACATCTCGGCACGGGTGCGCACCACGTCGATGGTTTGCGGGTGCACGTCATCGGCGATGAAATAAGTGTTGGATTTGTTTTTGGTGACACGTTTAGCCAGCGCCATCGCTTCAGCAGCGGCTGTGGCTTCGTCCAGCAAAGACGCCGACGCCAAGTCCATGCCGGTTAAATCTAATGACACTTGTTGGAAATTCAGCAGCGCTTCTAAACGGCCCTGAGCAATTTCCGGCTGGTATGGCGTGTAAGCCGTGTACCAGCCCGGGTTTTCCAGCACGTTACGCAGGATCACGTTTGGCGTGTGCGTTGGGTGGTAACCCATACCGATGTATGATTTGAAGATTTTGTTTTTGCTGGCAACAGCTTTTAAATAAGCCAGGGCTTCCACTTCGTTAACAGCTTCGCCTGTCGCTAAAGGCGTGGTCAGACGGATGCCGGCCGGCACAGTCTGAGCGATCAGCTCTTCGACACTGCTGACACCTAATTCGGCCAGCATGGCCTGGGTCTGCTCAGCGTCCGGACCAATATGGCGGGCGATAAATTCTTGATGATTCGCAAGTTGCGACAGGGTTTTGACTGAAGTGGTCATGCCTGAGATTCCTGGTTGTGAACTTAAAAGCTGTTGTACGCAAGCGGCGGCGATTGGGCCACCCCTTGCCAAAATTCTGTGTTGGCCAGCAAGCTGGCTACAAGGCTGCACCCGCCGCTAAATCAAAGCCCCGTAAAACGGGGCTTTGCGGCGCTGGCTCTTAGCCTTGCTTATTCTTCGTCGATGGCGTTTTTGTAACCAGCGGCGTCTAACAGGCCGGCAACTTCGCTCTCGTCAGACGCTTTGATTTTGAACATCCAGCCGTCGGTGTATGGTGCGCTGTTCACCAGCTCTGGTGAATCAGTCAGTGCTTCGTTGACAGCAACGATTTCACCGGCGATTGGTGCGTAGATGTCTGAAGCAGCTTTGACAGATTCAGCCACAGCAACGTCGTCGCCCTGGCCAACAGAGTCGCCTACTTCCGGCAGCTCAACAAACACCATGTCACCCAGCAGGTCCTGAGCGTGCTCAGTAATACCTACGGTGTACACACCGTTGCCTTCACTGCGCAGCCACTCGTGAGAAGTTGCATATTTTAATTCGGTAGGGATATTGCTCATTTATTTATTCCTCGGACCTAACTCGACGTTTTTTATTGAGTATTTGCGTAAAAATTCTGCAAAAGCCAGTTTAGACGACTTTTTTGCCCATGCGGACAAAAGACGGCTTCACCACTTTAACCGGTACTAATTTACCACGGATATCCACTTCAGCTGTGTCGCCGGTCGAAGCCGGAACACGGGCCATCGCAATAGAATAACCTAAGGTTGGTGAGAATGTACCTGAAGTGATTTCACCTTCACCACCTTCAACCACCACGCGCTGACCATGACGCAACACACCTTTTTGTTCCATCACCAGGCCCACCAGTTTGGCAGTACCGGCCGCTTTTTGTTGCTCCAGCGCCGCGCGGCCGATGAAGTTACGATCGCTTGGTTCCCAGGCGATAGTCCAGCCCATGTTGGCGGCCAGTGGCGATACGGTTTCGTCCATATCCTGACCATACAGGTTCATGCCGGCTTCTAACCGCAGCGTGTCGCGGGCACCTAAACCTGCCGGTTTTACGCCTGCATCTAACAGTTGTTGCCAGAAATCAGCCGCTTGGGCTTCTGGCACAGAAATTTCGTAGCCGTCTTCACCGGTGTAACCCGTGGTCGCGATAAACAAATCACCGGCTTGCACACCAAAGAATGGTTTCATGCCAGCGACAGCAGCTTGTTGTTCTGCAGTCAGGATTGTAGCGACTTTGGCTTTGGCGTTCGGGCCTTGCACCGCGATCATCGCAAATTCAGGACGCTCAGTGACGCTGACGTCAAAAGCTTTGGCTTGTGCGTTGATCCAGGCTAAGTCTTTTTCGCGGGTGGCGGAGTTCACCACTAAGCGGAAGAAATCTTCAGTCAGGAAATAAACGATCAGGTCATCAATGACGCCACCGGCTTCATTCAGCATACCGCTGTATAAAGCTTTGCCAGGGACTGTCAGTTTGGCCACGTCATTGGCCAATAAGAAACGCAGGAATTCGCGGGTGCGGGTGCCTTTGAGGTCAACGATAGTCATGTGTGACACGTCAAACATGCCGGCGTCCTGACGCACAGCGTGGTGCTCTTCAATCTGTGAACCGTAGTGCAGCGGCATGTCCCAGCCGTGGAAGTCGACCACTTTTGCGCCAGCTTCAAGATGTTTTGCGTATAACACAGTTTGTTGAGCCATCAGTACTTTCCTCTGGAGCCGGTGCATAGCCGGCGTGCTGGGTATAAAACCTGTAAGGGCAGAAAGTGACACAGTCAGTCGGGCGGATGCCGTTATAACCGACTGGCCACCAAAAGATGGCCCGGATTATAACCGATGGGTTTCGTGCCAAATAGCCCCTTTTCGATTAGATTTTATAATCCGAAAACAGGCACTATGACCGCGCTAGCCGAACCAGATCACAAAGAGATGACGCCAGGCCGCGCCACAGTTGGCAAATCGCCCTGGTTGCCCAGCGCCGCCGCCAGCAGCTGACGCTTCACCGGCGCCAGTTGATTGGTGGCAGCCATACCAACAGCTCGTACCAGCTTGGCCAGCGGATGCTGCAACATAAAGCCGCGTTTAAAGGCTTCCATCAACGCAATCATCTGTTGTGCCTCAGCTTTTCGCCAACGCTCGTATTGCCTGAGCATGCGTTGCTCATTACAGGTTCGACCAGTGGATATATTTTGTACTATTAGTTCTGCTAATGCAGAAACATCCATCAGACCAAGGTTCATACCCTGCCCGGCCAGCGGATGAATGGTGTGGGCCGCGTCTGCCACCAGCACGGCGTTATGCTTCAGCCATTGGCTGGCATAACACATTTTTAATGGATAACTGCGCCGTTCGCTTTGCACCGCCAGTACACCCAGCACCGACTG
>CBFGPY010000475.1:0-3253 GCA_965650755.1 uncultured Chromatiaceae bacterium
CCGCACATAAGGTGTCAGGCCAAGCTGTTGCCACAGACGGGCAGAAACCAGAATCACTTCGGCATCAATATCCGGGCCCTGCATGCCAAACACTTCCAGACCGAACTGGTGGAACTGGCGGTAACGGCCTTTTTGCGGCCGTTCATGGCGGAACATCGGGCCCATGTACCACAGCCGCTGTTCCTGATTGTACAGTAAGCCATTCTGGATACCGGCGCGGACACAACAGGCAGTACCTTCCGGGCGCAATGTCAGGCTGTCGCCATTGCGGTCGGCAAAGGTGTACATCTCTTTTTCAACGATGTCAGTGACTTCGCCGATAGAGCGCTTAAACAGCTCGGTCATTTCGACGATAGGGAAACGGATCTCGTCATAGCCGTAGCTATTAACGGTCTGGCGGATCATCTGCTCAACATATTGCCACACCGGGGTATCCTGCGGCAGACAATCGTTCATTCCGCGGATAGCTTGAATTTCTTTAGACACTTAAATACCTGAATATCTTGAATTTATTCTACGTTTTTTACATCGATCAGCTGCTTCTGCGCGGCAAGATACATCCGTACCTGCTGCTCCAGCTGTTCGGCGACAGATTCATTATCGATCCGCAGTTTCTGCCGTTCGCCTTTGAGATAAAAACCGCTTTTTTTGCTGGCACCCGCCACGCCAAGGTCAGAGATCAGTGCCTCGCCCGGCCCGTTGACCACGCACCCTATCACAGATACGGTCAGTGGGTCGACCACATCTTCCAGCCGCTGTTCCAGCTCGTTCATGGTTTTAATCACATCAAATTCCTGCCGCGAACAACTTGGACAAGCGATGAAGTTAATACCCCGCGAACGAATGCGCAGCGATTTCAGAATATCAAAACCGACTTTCACTTCTTCTACAGGGTCGGCCGCCAGCGAAATCCGCAGCGTGTCGCCGATGCCTTCGGCCAGCAACATGCCTAAACCGATAGCGGATTTGACCGCACCCGCGCGGGCGCCACCGGCTTCAGTAATGCCCAGATGCAGTGGTTGCTCGATTTGTTTTGCCAGCAGGCGGTAGGCGCCAACGGCCAGAAACACATCCGAAGCTTTGACGCTGACTTTAAATTGGTCAAAGTTCAGGCGGTCGAGGATATCCACATGGCGCATTGCCGATTCAACCAAAGCGGCTGGTGTCGGCTCGCCATATTTTTCCTGAATATCCGCTTCCAGCGAACCGCCGTTAACACCAATCCGGATCGGGATATTATGAAAGCGCGCAGCGTCAACCACAGCCCGGATGCGGTCTTCGCGGCCGATATTACCCGGGTTAATCCGCAGGCAATCGGCACCGTATTCGGCTACCTGCAACGCAATGCGGTAATCAAAATGGATGTCGGCTACCACAGGGATCGGCGACTGTTGTTTGATTAGTTTAAATGCTTCGGCCGCGTCCATCGTCGGCACTGACACCCGCACTAAATCAGCACCGGCGGCGGCTATAGCTCGAATTTGCGCGACAGTGGCATCAACATCTGTGGTGCGGGTATTGGTCATCGACTGCACCGCAATCGGCGCATCCCCACCAATAAATAAAGAACCGACACGAATTTGTTTGGATTTGCGACGGATAATTGGATTTTCAGCGTACATCTTATTCGGACCCGGTTAGTGTCAGGCGCACGACCTGACCTTGCTTATAGCCTGATAAATCAAGAGCTTTCCCACTGAGCGAGGCAGAGACCGCAGTAGGATCACCGAAAGTAACTTTTAACGGCGCTACGCCTGTCAACGTCAGGCTTTGACCACCATTTTGCATGTTATACGCCAGACGTTTGCCACTGCCATCTGTCACTGCGACCCAACACTGCGCACTGAATTGCAGCTGTAAAGTCAGCATCCCTGCAGCAACTTCGGGCTCTGCGCCGGTTGGTGTCATCTCTGGCGTGCTGACGGTAACGTTGTTGCCTGCGCCTGAGTTTGCCAAATCACTGGCTGCGTCGGTGACGCCGTCTGTCGCTGGCGTTGCGGCGGCTTGCGGGGTTGCAGTTTGCGTGGTCGCTTCAGGGCGCGCCTGTAGCCCCGGCTGATTGATCTCTGTGGCAACCAAAGCCGGCGTGTCTGCCGCGGTACCTGCTATGCTCGCCGGGGATTGTTGCGGGCTGACTGCATCTGTAGTTGTCGCTGCCGGCACGACGGTCTCAGGCATCACGGACGTTGCGCCGGCCTGCGATGACGGCGTCACCTCAGGCGCAGTGATCACAACAGCACTTTGACCGGATGCCGGTGTTGCGCTGACTACCTGGTTTTCAGACTCCGGCAACATGGCCACCGGCTGCTCATTCAGCATATGGGTTTGCCAGAACCAGATCAGAAACAAACCAATCAATAACACCAGCAGAAAATAAGTCGCCAGCATGAATCGGCTTTCAGCAGCGTCGCGGCTGGCCTTATTCGAGAAGCTGTGCATCGTCGCACTGGCCTGAGGCAGCGTCGCCAGTTGCTGATCAAACTGTGCCAGCAGCTCAGTCTCATCCAGTTTCAACAAACGCACATAATGGCGCAGATAACCGCGGATAAAGGTTGGTGCCACCTGCGGGTCCCACTGACCGCTTTCCAGCTGCCGGATCACCACGGCTTTCAGATTCAGCTGCGCCGCAGCCTGCTCCAGGCTCAGGCCTAAAGCTTCCCGGCGTTGGCGCAGCAGCGCGCCGGCGTCAGCAAAACCGAGCGGCGACGTCATAGATCAGTCTCCACCGGGGCATGCAACAGAATCGTCTGGCCCGGGGTCAACGCCGCATCTGCCGGCAACTGATTCCAGGCCGCCAGTTGCGCCAGCTCGAGGTTAAATTTGTAGGCGATGCTAAATAAAGTGTCGCCATCCAGCGTCTGATATTCGCGCGGAATTTGCTGTGCATCAGACAATCGCAGCTCTTGCCCGGCTTTAAGATCAGCAGGATCGGTTAACTGATTCAGCCGTTGCAATTCCGAAACACTAAGGCGGTATTTACTGGCGATGCGGAATAACGTCTCGCCGTATTGCACCTTGTGAGTGGCAGGTGTCTGCGCTTTGGTTTCAGTGGCCGCTGTGCCGGCTGAAGTTTCGGCTGGTGCAGTCGGTAGCGCCACAACACCCGGTTCAGCAGCCACAGGGGTGGTCGTAGCGGTCGCACCTGAAGCAGCTGCAGAAATTGCAGGTTCGGGCGTTCGCTCCATCAACTGTGGGCCAGTCTCAGTACTTAAACCAAATGCTTCGGATTCAGGCGTTAAGCCGGTTTTACGTT
>CBFGPY010000476.1:0-3253 GCA_965650755.1 uncultured Chromatiaceae bacterium
GTCACCAGCGGTTATGGCATCGAGTGGATCTTCACCGCGACCCGGCCACCACGTCAGCTCACTGTCGCTTACACCGAACCCGGCAGTCCTGCCGCAACTGCGTTGCTAAGCCGTGGTTCCAAGCTGTTGGAGGTGGATGGGGTGGATTTCGTCAATGACAATACGCAGGACGGCGTCAATAAACTGAATGCTGCGTTATTCCCGGCCAAAGCCGGTGAAAGTCACCAGTTCACGGTGCAACAAGCGGACGGCAGCCGCAAATCCTTTACCTTGCAGTCGGCGGATGTGTCGACAGTGCCGGTGCATAACGTCAAAGTACTGCAAAGTGGCAGTAAAAAAGTCGGTTATCTGCAGTTTAATACCCACATCGCTGCCGCGCAGCCGCAACTGATTAGTGCGGTCGAGCAATTCCGCAGCGCAGCGGTCAACGAATTAGTCGTCGACCTGCGTTACAACGGCGGTGGTTTGCTGGCACTGGCGTCGCAGTTTGGTTATATGGTCAGCGGCCCGAACCAGATCCAGTCCCGTTATTTCGACAAGCTGCAGTTTAATGACAAATACCCGAATACTGATCCTGTGACCGGTGAAGCACTGGAGCCAACACCATTTTATAGCCGTGGTATCGACTACAACGCTGGGCTGCTGACCAGTCAGACTCTGCCGAACCTCAGCCTGAACCGGATCTTTGTATTAACTACTGACAACACCTGCTCTGCCAGTGAAGCCTTTATCAATGCACTGCGCGGCGTCGATGTCGAAGTGATCCAGATTGGCGGTAAAACCTGTGGCAAACCTTATGGCTTTTACCCGACCGACAACTGCGGCACCACGTATTTCACCATCCAGTTCAGCGGCGTCAATGCCAAAGGTTTTGGTGACTATGCTGCTGGTTTCACACCAAAACCGGCCCCGCAGTTTGCCGCCGACATCAAAGGCTGCCCGGCAGCGGACGACCTGAGCAAACCGCTCGGTGATGCGCAGGAAGGCATGTTAAAAACCGCGTTGTTTTATGCCGGCAATAACAGTTGTCCGGTACTGACCGCGGCGCAGCAAGCGCAAGTTCAACAAACATTGTCAGCGGCAGCCCCCCTGCAAAGCGATGGCTTGGCAATCCGCGATCCGCGTCAACAGGAGTTCCTGCAGCACAATCTGCTACGCACAGACATTCGGGACTGAATCTGCAGCAACAGCCCGCCAAGCGGGCTGTTGCTGAGGCGTACAATGCGCTTTATTCCGCCATCGGCCGGGGCCGGATAATAATAGTTGGATCGATTTCCTGCTCGCCGACCCAAATCCGGTAGTTAAATTCACAGCTGTCTTTGTTATCGCCGGGGTCAAGGTTGCGGCATAACTTTTTCAGTTTATTGACTTTTAACCGGCAGCGGCTTTTTTGCTCATTGCCGATGTCGCATTTAAAAACTTCTTTAGTCAATTCCGGATTGCCGTCTAATTCCACCCGGCAATGCCCCGGCGGACAAGGGATATCACGGAATAGCCACACCAGTTGCGAGCCGGTATTCTCGTCGTGCCTTTTGTTGTTTTTTACCACACATTTTTGACTGAGTTCTTTGTTCTCCACCGCGATAACACTGCCGCTGCGGCTGATTTCTATGGTCTGACTTTTGCGTTCTTTGTCACACTTAGCAACAGCGCCCCAGCTGCATAACAGCACACCGCTTAGCAATAACAACAGTGGTATCTTCTTCATGGTTCTGTCCTTTTTGTCGTGGATAGACGGTTATTGACTGAGCAATGTCAGAAACTGTGGGTCAGCGGCGAGGGTACGTAAATCGGGTTCTACCGCCAGTAATTTTGCCGGGAAACCCAGCCGGACCGCTTGTTTTGCTGATAGCAGCGCCGCAGAGTTTTCTCCCTGACGCGCTTTCATCAAGGCATCAAGTAGCCAGGTTTCGGCATTATTTTGTTGTTGCTGCAGTGCCTGTTTCATTTGCTTCTGGCTGTTGATGCTGTCGCCTGACGCACTCAAATAATGAGCTTGCAACGCCAGCTCGCGGGCTGTCAGTGTTGGTTTCTGTGTCAATGCCTGTAGTGCCAGCTGGTAATGTAATCTGGCTTCGTTGGCTTGCTGGTTCTGCCGGTATGCATCGGCGATATTGCCGTGAAATTCATATTCATCCGGACTGGTTTTTAATGCCTGTTGGTACAGCGCTATCGCATCTTGCAACCGGCCAAGATAGTAATAAACGGTTGCCAGATTGGCCTGAATAAAAGGTTCGGGCTGAATTTTTAATGCTGCTTTATAGGTGTCTGCGGCTAACTGCAACTGGCCGCTGTACAAATAGGCGGAGCCGAGATTGGTCAGCGCAATGGCGTTATCAGGGGCGAGCAGAACGACTTTTTTAAAATTGGCCACCGCAGCTTGCAGCTGGCCTTGTTCCAGCTGAAAAACCGCCATTTGCTGGATTGCCGGCCAATAGTCGGGTTGCAATGAGACGGCGCGCTTAAGCACCAGCTCTGCTTCCAGCGGCTGATTATCCTGCAGATACAATCGCGACAATAAGGCATAGGCCTCGGCAGATTTAGGGTTGGTCGCCAATGCCTGGAGCAAGGATTTACTGGCCGCCTGTTTTTCCTGCAGTGATGCCTGCCAGCTGCCATAGGCCAGCCAGTCTTCACTGTCTGCAGCACCTTGCACCAGTGTCTGGCAGTAAGGCGCTGCCGCTGTCAGTTGGGACTGATCCTCGCGCCATTCAAACAGGTGGAGCATGACGTTGCACAACGCTTGCCGGCCGGCCCGGAACTCCGGTAACGCTGTGACAATACGCTGAAGTTGGTCTTTGCTTTGCTGCAGTAATTGCGGATTTTGACTTTGCTCCCCTTGTTGCAGCCATTGCCGGGCTTGCAGATATTGCTGATAAAAGCTGTCGGGAACATCGATATCTGCCGACGGCGTACTTAGCGCAGCGACTCCACTGGTTTTACTGAACAATTGGATCAGTTGTTGCTGTACCTGCGTAACGTCTGCTGTAGTTGTTGTCCGGACCACTGAATTCCCCATTGCTGGCTGGACGGTACCGCACGACGGTCCAGCGTGAAATGCAATTCGGCCGGTGTTGGAAAGACCCGCGTATTCATCTTTACCTGCAAGCTGTAGTCGGTTGACACAGGTCCATCGGCTGCAGCCAGATATAAGCCCGGAATGCGTTGAATCGCTTGTTCTATCGCTAGTTGCAAACCAAAGCGGAGTTCTGCCGGGAGTTGACTATCACTCATTGCGGCCAGATCTACGGTC
>CBFGPY010000477.1:0-3252 GCA_965650755.1 uncultured Chromatiaceae bacterium
ATGCCATACCACAGATAATCCAGGCTGCGTTTGCCCCAGTATTTCGGCTGGACAAAACTGCGGCCAAGCTCCAGCCCCTGCGCCAGTATTGGTTGCAGCTGTTCGCTGAACTGAAACAATGACGCCGTGTACAGGCCCTGCGGGCCGTGCTCTGCGATCACAGGCGCTGCTTCAGCAAAGCGATAAGCGCCGACAATTTCCAGTTCGTCGTTGTCCCATAAAATCAGCTGCTGGTAATAGCTGTCGTATTTGTCGGTATCACGGCGTTTGCCGCTGCCTTCACCGACCGCCCGAAAAGCAATTTCACGCAACCGGCCGATTTCACGCATCAGCACTGAGCTGGGCTCCGGCTGATACAGATAAATTTGTTTGCCGTCAGCAGTTTCGCCGAGACGCGGGCACTGGCTGATGGCTTTTTTCAGTGCCTGGCGGTCTTCCGGATGGGCGATAGCCGATTGTGTTTTTAGCAGCGGTGCTTTGTCTTTGGCGAGGCGGTACAAATGCTTTTTAAACACTTTGACCATGGTTTTATGGTCAAACAACGGCTGGGCAAAGCTGTCGTACGGGATCATGTCGCCGATGCGAAGGCCAATATGCTTATGCTTTTGCTTAAACATCTCCTGCACCAGCAACATAGTTGATAGCGGTTTGTAGAGCATAGAAGCGCCGTAAAACAGCAGCGAATTGCGCGCGTCGATGTAAATCGGCAGCACAGGCGCTTTGGCGGCGCGGGCAAAACGTAAAAAGCCACCATGCCATTTGCCATCGCGCACGCCGTTGGGTTTTAACCGCGACACTTCGCCGGCCGGAAACAAAATCACCGCGCCTTCTGCGGCGAGATGGGCGCCGATATTATCCAGCATCCGGCGCTCAGTATTGCCCTGCATATTATTAACCGGCAGCAGCAGGTCGTGCAGTGGGCCAATACTGCTCAGTAACTGATTCGCGACGACTTTGACATCAGGCCGGATATCGCTGACTAACTTAATCAGCGCCAGTCCGTCCAATGAACCTATTGGGTGATTGGCAATTATCACCACCCGGCCCGCCGCCGGAATGCGTTCCAGTTCGTTGTCGCGCACCTGATAGCGGAACGCGAAATAATCCAGCACCTGCTCAACAAATTCCAGGCCAAACAAATGCGGATATTGTGCGGCAAATCGTTGAAACTCGTCTTCATGCAGCAGATGTTTCAGCGCACCTTTTACTGGCTTGGCCAGCCAGCTGTTGTTATTCAATTGCGGCAGATGCCGCTCGACGACTTGTTCCACATTTAACATGCTTGCCTCGGTGCCGGGTCATTCGGTATGACGCCAAGGCTAAGCAGGCTGTATGACAGTCCGGTCACAGAATTATGGCAATTTGCTGAAATTTCCGGCGGCTGGTCTGTGATCAGGCTGGTCAGGCAGGGATGGGGCTGTTTAGAATGAAACTCATCTTTGTTTGATTGAGCCTGCCATGAGCATTGCGCTGATTATTCCGGACCGAAAACTAGACGGCGTGGTTGCCGCATTAAAGCAACAGTTGCCAGAGGTGCCAATAGAGGTTTGGCCACAGGTGGCAAACCCGGCTGCTGTCGATTTTGCTGTGTTATGGAAACAGCCGCCGGGCGTGGTCGCCGCGTTACCGAATGTTAAAGCCTTGCAGTCTTTTGGCGCCGGCGTTGACAGCATTCTGTCAGACAGAACCTTGCCACAGGAGTTGCCGCTGGCGCGTATCGTCGATCCGCATCTGACAGCCTCTATGCTGGAATATCTGGATACGGTGCTGAATTATTACCGGCTGCGCTTTGATGAATTTAGTCGCAATCAGCAGCAACAGCTGTGGAAGCCGCGTTCACCCAGAAAAATAAAACAGATTTGTGTGCTGGGTTTAGGTGAGTTGGGCGCGGCAGCGGCGCGGCATTTTGCTGCATTGGGTTATCAGGTCAGCGGCTGGTCGGGCAGTCAACGGGATATCGCCGGTGTACAGTGTTTTGCCGGCCCGGAGCAATTTGCAGCCGCAGTGGCAGAAGCCGATCTGCTGATTTGTCTGCTGCCGTTAACTCCCGCTACCGAAAATCTGCTGGACGAGGCGCGGCTGGCACAATGTAAACCCGGCACTATTCTGGTCAACGTCGCACGGGGTGCTATTGTGGATGACGACTCCTTATTAGCTGCATTGCACAGTGGTCAGATTGCGGCGGCTTGTCTGGATGTGTTCCGCACAGAGCCTTTGCCAGCTGAGCACCCATTCTGGTGTACGCCAGGCGTGTTGCTGACACCACATATTTCGGCAGTGACGAATGCTGATACGGCTGTGGCACAAATTGCTGAAAATTACCGCCGGGTGCAGGCAGGCCTGCCGATGGTCAATCAGGTCGACCGCACAAGAGGATACTGATGGCTGCTTATACATTAGAAATCATCGATCATTTGGCTGTGCTGACATTAGTCAGCAGCGAAAAACGCAACTTGTTGACCCCAGCGTCCGCAGTGGAAATTGCCAGCGCCGTTGACGGTTTGCTGGAAAACCCGGCAGTCAAAGCTTTAGCGGTGACGGGCCGTGCCGGTGCGTTTTGCTCTGGTGCTGACTTGTCTGCGCTGCAACAGGCCGCGCATGGCGACGGTGAAGAGCTGCAGCAGATCTATTCGGCTTTTACCTCAGTGGCGCACAGCCCGCTATTGACCATCGCATTGGTGAATGGTCCGGCCTTAGGTGCCGGCATGAATCTGGCGATGGCCTGTGATATTCGTTTGGCCAGCCCGGAAGCCTGGTTTGAAAGCCGGTTTTTTAATCTGGCCATTCACCCCGGTGGCGGACACACCTGGTTGTTGCCGCAACTGGTTGGCTGGCAGCAGGCGGCGGCGATGATTTTCTCCGGCGAGCGTTTGTCCGCGCAGCAGGCCCTGGCGCAGGGGTTTATCAAAGAACTGCTCGATGAAGAAGAGCTACTGACGCGTGCCAAACAGCTGTGCACCCATCTGTCGACGATACCAACGACACTGGTCCGCCAGACCAAAACTTCAATGCTGCAACTGCGCAGTTGCTACCGGCAGGACGATGCGGTCGCCTTTGAGTTCCGTCAGCAGTTTCAGTCGTTACAAACCGATGCAGCGCAACAGCATATTGCTGCGCTGTTACAGCGCATTCAGTCAAAATAACAACTTTTTAAGGACAAAAAATGGCACAAAGCCAAAGCGCCAGCGGGATTGTCACCACCTGGTATCTGGATTATCAGGGCGATGCCGTACAGTTACCGCAGTGGCCGGC
>CBFGPY010000478.1:0-3251 GCA_965650755.1 uncultured Chromatiaceae bacterium
GACCACCCTCACCCGGCAATGGGACATAACCATGCGCGGTTGGAATGAGGTGTGCCACGCCTAAACCAGTGCCAGCACCGAGCACTGCCATCGGTTTGGTTAAGTCACGCTCGCCAGCACCGGTTTTCACCAGCTCAGCATCGCGAATGGCCGGCAGCGACATCGCTACGGCGGTGAAATCGTTCAGCACCACAAATTCAGCAAGACCAAGTTCCGCTTTAATTTGCGCGATAGAAAATTCCCAGTGGAAATTGGTCATCTTGACGAAATCACCAGTGACCGGACAGGCAATTGCGACGGCAACGTGCGCAATGTCCGTCAGGTCCTGCTGTTCGCGGTAATACTGCAGCGCCAGGGCCAGCGTGGCAAAATCCGCGCACGGATACACCACAACCTTATCCAGTGCCAGCGTGTCCAAATCGACGCGGCTAAACCGGGCGTTAGTACCGCCAATATCCGCGACGATGGCGAAGCGGATCGCTGCATTAGCCATTGAGGTGCTCCTCAGTGGTAAACAGACTGCAGGCCCCTTGTTCAGCGCCGGTCAGCACTGTGCGTAAGCCGCCGAAAATTTCGCGGCCCATGCCGTAATAACTTTCAGACATATCGCAGGTGGCCAGTGGCCGGGCGTTAAATTCGGCATCATCAACTAACACCTGCAACTCACCAGTCTGGGCATTGACGCGAATAATGTCGCCATCCTGAATGCGGGCGATGGCGCCGCCTTCGATAGCTTCCGGTGTGACATGGATGGCGGCCGGTACTTTACCTGAGGCGCCGGACATGCGGCCGTCAGTGACCAGTGCCACTTTGTAACCACGGTCCTGTAATACGCCCAGTGGCGGTGTTAATTTATGCAGTTCCGGCATACCACAGGCCTTTGGCCCCTGGAATCGCACCACAACCACACAGTCTTTATTCAGCGTGCCGGCTTTAAAGGCAGCATCAAGCTGGTGCTGGTCGCTGAACACCACGGCCGGCGCTTCAACAATGTCAGTCCCGGCGCGCAGCGACGAGGTTTTAATCACGCCGCGGCCAATATTGCCGGCGAGTACGTGCACACCACCTGTGGCTTTAAACGGTGCTGCAACTGACGAAATCACTTTGTCGTCGAGCGATTTCGCCGGGCCATCCACCCACACCAGCTCGCCGTTTTGCAGCTCTGGTACCTGGGTATAACGACGCAAACCGAAGCCGGCGACTGTGTGCACATCTTCGTGCACTAAACCCGCGTCTAACAGCTCACGAATAAGCACTGCCATACCGCCAGCCTGATGGAAGTGGTTCACATCGGCTTCGCCGTTTGGATAGATTTTTGCCAATAACGGTGTGGCTTTGGACAAATCTTCGAAGTCGTCCCAATTGACGATAAAACCGGCGCTGCGGGCCACTGCCACTAAGTGCATGGTGTGGTTGGTAGAACCACCGGTTGCCAGCAAGCCAACAATGCCGTTCACGACAGCTTTGACATCAACAATCTGGCCGATTGGCGTGTAGTTCGCCCCTAGATCAGTCAGTCGGGTAACCTGACGCGCCGCAGCTTTGGTCAGTGCATCCCGCAGCTCAGTGCCCGGGTTGACAAAAGATGAACCAGGTAAATGCAGCCCCATCATCTCAACCACTAACTGGTTGGAGTTGGCGGTGCCGTAGAAAGTACAGGTACCAGGCGCGTGATAAGACTTGGCTTCTGAATCGAGCAGCTCGTCTTTGCCCACTTTGCCTTCAGCATACAGCTGGCGCACCCGCGCTTTTTCTTTGTTCGGAATACCGGATGGCATTGGACCTGCCGGGACAAACACAAACGGCAGATGGCCAAAACTTAAGGCAGCCATCAGCAAACCCGGCACAATTTTGTCGCAAATGCCCAGCATCATGGCGCCGTCAAACATGTTGTGCGACAGACCCACAGCGGCAGACATGGCGATGATGTCACGAGATAACAGCGACAACTCCATGCCAGGCTGGCCTTGTGTCACGCCGTCACACATTGCCGGTACACCGCCGGCAAACTGGGCAACACTGCCGACTTCAGCACAGGCCTGTTTAATCAGTGCCGGGTAAGTTTCATACGGCTGGTGGGCGGATAACATGTCGTTGTAGCTGGAAATAATACCAATATTGGCTTTGGTCAGACTGCGCAGGTCTGATTTCTCCTGCGCATTACAGGCAGCAAAACCATGCGCCAGATTGCCGCAGGCTAAAGCACCGCGATGCGGGCCCTTACGCCGGGCTTTTTCCATCCGTTGCAGATAAATAGCCCGACTTTTTTCACTGCGCGCTAAAATCCGTTCTGTAACCTGTTGTATGACCGGGTGCATATAAACCTCTATTGATCTGCGTACATAACTGACAACTCAGGGTCTGTCAGCTGAATAAAAGCACGGATTGGCATTGCTGCCACATCGGTGCCGGCAGCAGCCTGCTGCAATACCTGTAATTTTTTGCTGCCAACCAGATGCAGATAAATCGCCCGCCCCTGTGCCAGCCTTGGTTTGCTGAAACTGATACGCTGGTATGGCGCTGTCGTTGGATTCGTCGCCAGTAAATCTGCGGCATTATCAGCCAGACCGGCAGCCAATTCTTTGCTGCACGGAAACAAAGACGCAGTGTGGCCGTCTTCGCCCATACCGAGGATAACAACATCAAAACGCGGTAAATCCCGAACCCGGCTTAATAAAGCCGGCACAGCGGCTTCAGCGTTGTCAGCCGCTGCGTAAAGGCTGATAAATTTGGCTGCGGCAGCTTTGTTTTGTAGCAAAGCCGATTTGACCAGTCGCTCGTTGCTATCTGGCGCATCGTCTGGCAGATAACGGTCATCCGCCAGAGTAATAGTGACTTTTGACCAGTCAAGGTCGGTGTTCGCCAGCGTCTGAAACAAAGGCAAAGGTGTGCGACCGCCGGAGACAACAAAAACCGCTTCACCGCGTGCTTCGATTGCCTGTTGCAGCTTTGCGCTGATCTCGGCAGCAAAAGCCGCGTTCAGCGCCTGGGAGTCAGAAAATTGGTGCAGCTGCATGTTATTCGTCCCAGTTCCGGTCGTCGCGGGCCAGCAATGAGATGGCTGCAACCGGGCCCCAGGTACCGGCCTGATAAGCCTTTGGCGGTTCGTTGTTGACACGCCAGGCATCGAGAATACCGTCGACCCACTTCCAGGCTTGTTCAACTTCGTCACGACGCACAAACAGATACTGATTGCCTAACATGGCTTCTAACAACAAACGTTCGTAAGCATCCGCGATGCGCTGTGACTG
>CBFGPY010000479.1:0-3238 GCA_965650755.1 uncultured Chromatiaceae bacterium
CTGTTTCTGTGCCCTGACCAGACAGCAGACCTTTTAATTTCATTTTAACCACAGCGGCGTTACGGCCTGATTTGTTGAATTCAGCTTTCTGAACAACCATCGGCTCGTTGTCGACCATGATCACATTGCCAGCACGTACTTCTTGAGCAGTCTTCATCATGATAGTTTTATCTTCTCGTTAGGAAAAATTGCGCGACATTATATGATGCTTTTGCACAAAACGCACGAGGTTGCTGGCAAGATCTTGTTGTGCCAGTAATTTACACTGCCAACTGCGTGTCATATCTTGTATTGCATCGTAATTACGCACAAATTCCCGCCAGATCGCTGCAAAGTTCTGCTCGTCTTCCCAGGCCAGATGCAGTGCTGTCACCAGTTCAGCGAGTTCTGCAGGGGCATCTGCCAGCATCAGCTGTAAAAAAGCCTGTAATTTGTCCAGATGCGCCTGTTCTGCCTGACGATAAATTTGCCAGATAAACGGCTTACCAGCCCAATGCGCGCGGATCACCGAGTCTTCACCGCGAACAAAATTCAGCTCACACAGCGCCAGCAACAGGTCATAGTCCGGCTGTGGTACAAAAGGCAGGATTTGCAGGGTCAGACTGCCTTGCTGCCAACTGCCGCTGTCCGCCAGCTGCGGGTATTGCTGACGCAACGACGCTGCCAAAGCGCCTTCTGCGACCAATAACAGGTTAGGTCTGACATCCTGCATCAGCACATCCAGCCAACTTGAGATGCCGGCCTGACTATAAGCAAATAACGACATCACGCGGGTGCCAGGCGCTGGCACGGCCAAACCGAGCCGCTGCCAGGCTTGCTGCTGAAGCTGCACGTTTTGCTGCAGTGCCTGTGCCTCTGCAACCACATGCTGCTCGCGCAACAAACCACCCACATCTGCTGTAAAACCGGGGAAGAAAAAATACTTTTTAAGCGCAATGCCCTGTTGCGGTGACGGCAAACCATGACAGCCGGCAGCCCAGTCTTCGGCAGTCAGATATTCCAGATTCAGCCAAATCGCCTGCGGGTTGGCTGCAGCCAACGCATTTAAAAAGTCTGCCGGAATGTTACAGGCCAAGGCTTCGATACACAGCGCCGTCTGCGCCAGCTCAGCCGGGCTTAACTGCTGCTGTGGCGCAACACTGCTTTGCCAGTGCAGCACCGTCACCCCGGCTATGTGCTGGCGATCTTGCTTTGGGTCGATTTCAGGGCAAATTTTGGCGAAACTGGCTAAATCATCGACAAACAACTGCACCTGGCAGCGCTGTTCAGCCACCAGTTGGCGCGCCAGGCGCCAGCAAATGCCAATATCACCAAAATTGTCGACCACAGAACAGAAAATCACTACGGGCAACACAGGCGAAAACGCAGGATTGGAAACAGCAACGTCAGTCAAAATTAAGCTCCATGGCGGCGCACTTAAGTCAATGACTTAAGCCAATACTGCGCGCAGTATAACACCGGCTAACTTCAGGCTAAACGCCAGCGCCACGCCACAGAGCAGCAAAAACAGCAGTAACATCAGCTGATACCAGCCCAGGTGCAGCCAGTAAACACAACGGGCAAAAAATCCACGGGTCGCCGGTGCTGCCGGCGGTGTTAAAAACATTTGCCTGGCAAATAACAACATTAAACTCCACAACAGCAACAGCAGCGGCAATAACAACCACTCGCTGCGCTGCGGCTGCAAAAATAACAGCACTGTCGTACTGAAAAAGACAAACGCCAGCAGCTGTAACTGTCGCGGCGAGAACCAGGCACAGCAAAACTGCAGATATTGCTGATATCGTTGCCAAAACCGGCGCATCAGAGCAATTCCGGTGGATAAACAGCGGCAATACCATGCTCGCCGCGATAATCGATAACCAGCCAGATTTGTTCAAAAGGTTGCGCAGCAGGAAGCTCGATGGTTTGCCGAAACGGCTGTAAGTGCTCCGCGTGCCATACCGGATGGGTATTTCTGATCACCAGCCACACCCGCTCACTGTCATAACTTTTGTGGGCTTTTTGCCGGATCAGCCGGTCCAATGCCGCCAACATCCGTTCCTGCACCGGCACTTGTTGTAACGCCGCTAAGGCATCGCGGGTCTGTGGGCTCAATTCACGTCCAAGCAACAGCATCGCTTCGGCTTCACTGCCGTACAAATGGGCAATTTCAAGATCCAGTCGTTGCTGTTCCAGATAACAGGATACGTCAGGTTTTGCCGGCTCGTTGTGCCAGATATGCCGCATCGAGACACCAAAACGGCGTTGATAGAGCCGCATAAATAAACGCGCCGCCTCGTGCTCTAACCGGACCTTTTCTGCCAGCACTTGCATAAATCTACTCTGTAGCCGAAGAAAACGGTTCTGATTCTACTGCAGTTTTCTATCTGGCATCTATAGTAATCCACAGTGGTTATCTGCTTTGTTGCCGAGGATTTTGTGGCTGAAAAACCAGCGCAACCCAGAGCGCTTTCCCTGGTTAGCCGGCTAACCAGACTGAATTTACTGATCCTGGCCGGCACCATTTGCCTGACCGTTACCATTCTGGCGGCAGTGACCTGGCAATCGGCCCGGGCGCGGCATTTGGCGGTCGCAGTGGCGAATACCGAACAACTGGCGCTGAATCTGGCATCGAGCCTGGTGTTTCAGGATAAAGCTGCCGCAGAGCATGAAATATCTGCTTATGCCCGGCGCCCGGACGTGCAATCTGTCGCGGTTTTTGACGCCGGGTCGCAGCTATTTATTCCGGATCAGGTACCGGTACTCTGGCAAAACAGCCCGGCTTATGCGTTACAAGGCTTACAGCAAATGCAGATCAAAAGACCGGTCCGGCTAAAAAATGAAATTGTCGGCGCAGTGGTCGTCACGGAAAGCCTGCATAGCCTGCAGCAAAGCCTGCTGTCGATGTTCGCGCTGTTTATCGGGATTATGCTGCTGGCCTTGTTACTTGCCAGCCGCCTGCTGCGCTGGGTACAGCGCCGTGCACTGGCTCCGGTGCTGGAACTGGCTGAACTTGCCGAATTTGCCGCCAAACATCAGGATTACAGCATCCGCGCCAATATCCGCCGGCGAGACGAAGTGGGCCGCCTCGGTGAGAGGCTGAATGAACTGTTTAAACGCACCGAGATCTGGCAGCAGGACCTGCAACAACAACTGCAGGCGCAAAAACAGACCAGTCAGCAACTGGACAAACTGGCGCATTATGACCATCTGACCGGCCTTGCTAACCGGCTGTATTTTGAAGCAGAACTGCCCC
>CBFGPY010000480.1:0-3236 GCA_965650755.1 uncultured Chromatiaceae bacterium
GATTTCACTTTGTGCACAATGATGCGGCTGCTGCCTGCACTGCCCGATGGCAATACTGGGCCCGCTACCCGGACAGGCTTTGTCGCCGCACTTGATGATGGCAGAGTCACAGCTGGTGACACTACGGTGTCGTTGCGCACAGGAGTTGAGCGCTGCTCTGGCAACTGCAGATTAGACTTGCCGCGCCGCTGTGCTATGGCGCTGTCCGCCGGTGGCGAATTTTGAAAATGTTTTTTCAGGGCGCGGAAAATCGCTGCCGCCAGTTTTTGCTGGTGAGAAGCGGTTTTTAATTTTTGTTCTTCACTGTGATTGGAGATATAACCGGTCTCCACCAGAATGGACGGAATATCCGGTGCTTTCAGTACACCGAGGCTCGCGGCCTGTGGCTCTTTTTTGTGCAGTTTGGTCACGTCGTCCAGCTCACGCAACACCGCCGCCGCCACGTCAAAGCCGGTGGTCATCGAGTGATTCATTGATAAATCCAGCACCGTTTGCGCCAGATAACGTTCGTTGGCCGAATCTTTAATCACTTCCGCCACGCCACCAAGCAATTCGGAGTGCTGTTCGGTCTGTTCCATCATCCGGCCCACTTCTGTGGTGGCCCGTTTCAGCGATAAAACCCAGACCGACGCACCGCTGGCCTTGCGGTTTTCAGCAGCATCCGCATGAATGGACACTAGTAAATCAGCTTGTTTACTGCGCGCAACATCCGGTCTTTTACTCGGGTAGATGTAATAGTCGCCGGTGCGGGTCTGCACCGCTTTAAAGCCTGGTTCTTTGTTAATTAATGCCGCCAGCTTATCAGCAACTGCCATCGTGATGTGTTTTTCGTAAGTGCCTTTAGGCCCGACAGCTCCCGGATCATGACCACCATGGCCGGCATCGATCGCGATGATGATGTCGCGGCCACCACTGCTGCTGGCGCGGCTTCTGCTCGCCGGTGGAGGCGCTACAAAGGCTTTTTCAGCCTGAACGTCGGTGATGTCCAGTACCAGCCGGTGGCCGTAGCGATCAGAAGGTGGCAAAGCAAAGGCCTTTTCTGCGGATTCGCGGCTCAAATCCAGTAACACGCGCACTGAGGCTTTGCCACTGACTTTTTGTACGCGGATGGATTTAACTAACTCTGACTCACCGGACATTTTGCCGAGCTTCGGCTCCTGAATACCGTCAATTTCCAGCGTGACCAGCGCACCTTGTTTAGGCAATAACCGAAACACTGGCTTTTGTTGCATATCGAACACAACCCGGGTGCTGTCCGGTGATGGCCAGATCCGCACGCTGTCGATTTTGTTTGCTGCCAATACGGCAACACTGAAAAAAGTCAGGCAAAGGCCCAACCCGAACATCCGGGAAAAATTCATATCAGACAATCAGTTCCAACATCGCTGCGCCTCTTGCCGTCATTGCATTGATCTGCAGTTGACGTGCTTCGGCGCTGGTTATTTTTAGTTGCAGGTCCAAATCCGGCACCGGGAGCAACGGTTGACCCCGTTCCGGCCATTCCACCAGACACAGATGCTGTGTGGCAAAATAATCGCGGATCCCCATAAATTCGAGCTCTTCCGGGTCATGTAAACGGTACAGGTCAAAGTGAAACACCTGTAAACCTGCCAGTTCATAGCTTTCCACCAAAGTGTAAGTCGGGCTTTTTACGTTGCCCTGATGCCCGAGCGACTGCAACAAATACCGGCTGAACGTAGTTTTACCGGCACCAAGGTCCCCATGCAGATACAAGACGCCACCGTTGCGACACCCTTGTGCCAGCCGGCCGGCGATTTGGCGGGTGGCATCTTCGTCGTGAAGTTCAATCTGATAAGACTGTCCGGACATCAGCAATTTGGCCTGAAAAATGTGAATACTGCGGTATGCTACCAAAATCGATGGCGCAGCACTACCGCGCGGCATGTTGTGACTCTGTGATACCATAGTTTTATCCGCATATTTTTACTTTCGCCTGATGACGTCAACGCCACAGACAGCTGACTGGTCCGCATTGGCCAGCCAAATCAAAGACTGGGCCAAAGCACTTGGCTTTAGTGCCTGCGGCATTGCAGACACTGACTTGCAGCTCGAAGAAGCCCGCCTGCAGCAATGGTTAGACGCAGGCTTTCACGGCAGCATGGACTATATGGCGAGCCACGGTATGTTGCGCGCACGTCCGGCCGAACTGCTGCCAGGCACCTTGCGGGTGATTTCAGTGCGGATGGACTATTTGCCGGCCGCCGCCGGATTTGCCACCAACCTCGCCGATCCGACCCAGGCTTATATCAGCAGGTATGCGCTCGGCCGCGATTATCACAAAGTGTTGCGCCAACGCTTAAAACAATTGGGAGAGCGCATCAGCACGCAAGTCGCTGAGCTTGGGTTTCGGCCTTTTGTCGACTCAGCCCCTGTGCTGGAACGACCGCTGGCGGCAAAAGCTGGTCTCGGCTGGATTGGCAAACACAGTCTGTTATTAAATGAGGAAGCCGGTTCCTGGTTTTTTCTCGGTGAACTGCTGGTTGATATTCCGCTGCCTGTCGACCAGCCGGTCACACAAGACTGCGGCAACTGCGTTGCCTGTATTACCAGCTGTCCGACCGGGGCTATTGTGGCACCTTTTGTCGTCGATGCCAGGCGTTGTATCAGCTATCTGACGATTGAACTCAAAGATGATATCCCGGAAGAATTCAGGCCATTGCTTGGCAATCGTATCTATGGCTGTGACGACTGTCAGCTGGTGTGTCCGGTAAACCGCAACGCACCTTTAACTCAGGAAGCTGATTTTGCCAGGCGGCCGCAGTGGCGCAATCAATCCCTGGTAGAATTGTTTGGCTGGAGCGAAGCGGAGTTTCTGCGTCTGACGGAAGGTTCAGCGATTCGCCGCATTGGTTATCAGCGCTGGCAACGCAATATCGCCGTGGCGCTTGGCAATGCGCCTTATGCTGCCGAAGTCATTCATTGCCTGGAAAAATATCATGGCGATGCGATGGTGCAGCGCCATGTCGACTGGGCCTTAGCACAACAACGGCAAAAAGCGGAGGCGGCAGCAACAGCACTGAGCCGGGCGCAACAACGGCTGGTACGGATTATTCAGGTGGGTTTACCACGGGACGCTTAAGCTGCGGTCCGGCAGCTTGCTGCAAACGCTCGGCAGCTCGTTGCAGGATCTGCTGTTTTTCTGCGTCCGTGGCCTGATGCCAGCCGGTGATTTCGTCCACATGACGGCCACACCCGAGGCAAATGTCAGCCTGATT
>CBFGPY010000481.1:0-3233 GCA_965650755.1 uncultured Chromatiaceae bacterium
ACAACAGCCAGAACACCCGGCTTGAAATTGTGTATTTCCCCAGCGCTACAAGTGGCCGGCCTCAGACTGATAAAGAAACCGAAGGCCGCTTTGTAGCTTACGCCAAAGGCTTTTTAGACCCGGTGGTTTATCAACCCGGTAAACAGGTGACAGTGCTTGGTCAGCTCAGCCCGTTTGAATCCGGTAAAGTCGATCAATATCAATACAGTTACCCGGTGATCCAGGCATCAGCGGTGTATTTGTGGCCAAAACAACAGGAAACGACCCGGGTCGAAGTCGAACCCTGGCCGTTGTGGCGTGGACCTTATCCGTATTGGGGCTATGGCCCAGGCATGCGGATCAGAACAACAATTCCAACAGGTGCAACTCCAACACAAGGCCCGGCAGATGTACAACAACCCAGTTCGCAACAGCGTTAAATCAGTTTTTTTTGTGTTGTGCTGCGCGGTTGCGCAGGCCAAAGCGGCGGTGCCAGCAGGATTACAACAGTGGATTGATGCGCCACAACGCAGTGCTGAGAATAAAGCCAGAGATCAGTATCGTCATCCGGTGGAAACTCTGGGCTTTTTTGGCCTGCAGCCCCAGATGAAAGTGCTGGAAATATGGCCGGCGCGCGGCTGGTACACCGAAATCCTCGCGCCTTACCTCAAAGATCAAGGCGAACTGACCATCGCCAATTTCCGCCATAACGACGGCACATTGGAAGATGAGAAAAAAATCTTTTGGGCCAAACTTTCAGCGCGGCTGGACGCGGACATCCGGAAAAATCCGCAGCATTTTGGCAAAGTGAAATCATTGGAGTTTGATCCACCAGCCATGATGCAGCTGGGGCAGGTCAATTACTACGATATGGTGCTGAGTTTCCGCAATTCACATGTCTGGAATGAAGCTGGTTATCTGCTTGATGTGTACCGCGCGTTGTTTGATGCATTAAAACCAGGTGGTACTTTAGGCCTGGTTGAACACCGCTCGAGCCGATTGTCGGAGATCTCCAGTCGGGCAGGCGAAGGTTATCTCGACGAGTATTATGTGATATCAGTCGCGCAGCAGGCCGGTTTTGTGTTGGCCGAGCGCTCGGAGATTAATGCCAACCCGCTTGACACCAAAAACTACCCCAAAGGTGTCTATGCACTGCCACCTACACTGGCGATGGGGGAGAAAGACAAAGCCCGGTATCTGGCGATAGGCGAAAGCGACCGGATGACGCTGCGTTTTATCAAACCTATACCGACGGCACAGTAACGCAAATTGGCTTTGGCTACGCCTGTCACTGTTGAATATCAGCTGCCATCCGGTCTCAGGCTGGCCGGCTGGTACACGGGCACTACGTTGCCGGCTCAACCCGTATTGTGTCTGCACGGCTGGCTGGATAACGCCAACTCTTTTTTGCCGTTAGCAACGGTTTTGCCCGGGTTACCGCTGTTGGCGCTGGATTTGGCCGGGCATGGTCACAGCAGTCACCGCAGCGCCGACGCCCATTATTATCTATTTGATTATGTAGCGGATCTTGCGGCTTTATGCCGGCAGCAAGGCTGGCAGCAGCTGATGATTATCGGGCACTCGATGGGAGGCATGGTCGCCACAGTGCTGGCCGCCAGTTTTCCGGAGTTGGTGCATAAGCTGGTGTTGATCGATAGTTTAGGCCTGATGACCACAGCGGCTGAGGACACGGCCGCACAGCTGCGTAAAGCTGTCATTTCCCGGGGCCAGAGCCATCAGAAACAAAAACCACAGTACAGGACTCTGGCTGAAGCCGCGACAGCGCGTCAGCAACAAAGTGATTTTGATCTGGCGAGCGCCATGCTGTTAACAGAACGTGGCTGTGAACCGACAGCTGCAGGTTTTAGCTGGCGGGCGGATTTAAAATTGCGTGAAGTGTCGGCATTCCGGTTATCAGAGGCACAGGCGCGCGCAGTGATCCGCGATCTGCAATGTCCGGTTCTGGCTTTAATGTCAGCGCAGAGCCCGACCGAGATCCGGCAGGCAATACAACATTTTAAGGCTGATTATCCGCTACTTGAATTGGTGCAGTGTCCTGGCGGTCATCATCTGCATATGACAGATGCAGAATTCTGCGCCGGTCAGATCCGCCATTTTTTCTCAGCAGAGCCGGCATAAATCGATCTGGATGCTGCACAGATTGTCGACAATGCTTAGTCTGCTGGCTAATTGTATATCAGAAAAAATTGTGGGATGATTGAGGATTAGAGTAAAAACTCAGAAGTCGCTGCCGGATGTAAATATACTGCTGATTATTTGCATAACCCGGTGAACGTACCTATAAAAACAAATAGAAAAATGACGAGGAGACGAAGGTGGAGAAAGTCTGGTTAAAGCGTTACCCGCCTGGCGTACCGGCAGAAATCGATGCCGATCACTACAGTTCGTTAGTGGATATTTTTGAACAATCCATTGCCACTTATGCTGACCGTATTGCCTACATCAATATGGGTAAATCCATCACCTACCGTGAGTTGGATCAGCACAGTCAGGCTTTTGCTGCTTACTTACAAAAACTGGGGCTGAAAAAAGGCGATGCGGTCGCCATTATGATGCCAAACCTGTTGCAATACCCCGTGGCGTTATTGGGGGTTTTGCGTGCCGGCTGTACTGTCGTCAACGTCAATCCACTTTATACACCGCGGGAGTTACAGCATCAGCTGAATGACTCGCAGGCGAAAGCCATCGTCATCGTAGAAAACTTCGCACATACGCTGGCCGAAGTGCACGCCAACGTCAAACTTGACCATATCATTCTGACCAAAATGGGCGATATGCTGGGCCTGCTGAAAGGTTCTATCGTCAATTTTGTCGTGAAAAATATCAAGAAGATGATTCCGGCTTATCAGCTGCCGGGTGCGATTTGCTATAAACAACTGATGAATGAGGCGCAGAGCCTGACTTATCATAAACCGGAAGTTGTGGGCGAGGATTTGGCCTTCCTGCAATATACCGGCGGCACCACCGGTGTGTCTAAAGGCGCCATGCTGACACACCGCAATATGGTGGCGAATCTGGAGCAGGTCGCAGGTTGTATCGGTCCAATCCTGAGCCCCGGCAAAGAGTTTATCGTGACGGCGCTGCCGCTGTATCATATCTTTGCGCTGACCGCGAACTGCCTGACTTTCATGAAATATGGCGGCACCAACCTGCTCATCACCAACCCGCGTGATATGCCCAACTTTGTCAAAGAACTGGCGAAATATCCGTTTACCGCAATCACTGGCGTTAAT
>CBFGPY010000482.1:0-3229 GCA_965650755.1 uncultured Chromatiaceae bacterium
GCCAGCCGGTGCATTTGTTGATGGCGAATTGATCAAAGGGATCCACGAGCATTTGTTTGCAGTGCTGCGCGACATCCTGTTTTATCACACCCGTCTTGGTGCCGACGAAAAACGACTGGATCTGCACAACAGCGAACACATCACTCATACCGTTTTTGATATTTTGCGTAATGCCCAGGTGATAGCGCCGGGGGCAACGCCGAATATGATTGTGTGCTGGGGTGGACATTCCATCAACGAAACCGAATACAAGTACACCAAAGAAGTCGGTTATCAGCTTGGTTTACGTGGATTGGATATTTGTACCGGTTGCGGACCGGGCGCAATGAAAGGCCCGATGAAAGGCGCCACTATTGGTCACGCCAAACAACGCATCAGCACAGGTCGTTATCTGGGACTGACAGAACCGAGCATTATCGCCGCCGAACCACCAAACCCCATAGTTAACGAGCTGGTGATCCTGCCGGATATTGAAAAGCGGCTGGAAGCTTTTATCCGTTCCGCCCACGGCATTATTATTTTCCCCGGTGGTGCTGGTACTGCTGAAGAACTGCTGTATTTGCTTGGTATCATGCTGCACGAAAAAAACCGCCAGCAGGTTTTACCGGTGATCCTGACAGGTCCGAAACAGAGCGCAGCCTATTTCACTGAATTACAAAGCTTTATCGAAAAAACGCTGGGTAAGGCCGCGCTGGATTTGTTCGAAGTGATCATTGACGATCCGGTGGCGGTTGCACAAAAACTGAAACAAGGCTGTCAGGATGTTCGCCAGTACCGCAAATCTGTTGGTGATGCTTATCATTTTAACTGGACGCTGCAAATTGATGATGACTTCCAACATCCGTTTGCGCCAACCCACCAGAATATGGCCGGCCTGAACCTGCATCTGGAGCAGGACAAAGCGCGGCTGGCTGCTAATTTGCGGCGGGCATTTTCCGGCATAGTGGCTGGTAACGTCAAAGATGAAGGCATCAGAGCTATCAGCAAGCACGGTCCTTTTATCTTATCCGGTGAGCCGGGATTGATGGAATTGATGGACAACTTGCTGGAAGCCTTTGTGGCACAGGGGCGGATGAAACTGCCCGGCAGTAAATATATCCCCTGCTATCAAATCAGCCGCTAAACCCACCACCCATCGTTTCAAGCTTCCACTCCGGCGTGTTCACGCGCCGGAGTGCTGTTGAACTTGTATATTGGGTGATGCCCCGGGCGGAACATGCCAGTTATGTGCTGTGATTGCTGCTATGCAAATCCAGCTCAATCCAACTTGGCAGAATTTTTGTATGTGAGGTCTACACATGACAGCTGAAACAGCAGAAAAATGTTTGCTTCTGATTGCTGGTTACCCTATCGCGGTGGCACTGCGATGAAAAAATATCTGCGTTGGGGATTATTCGCCGCGTTGCTGATTGCATTGTATCCGCTGGCGACCTGGCTGGCGCTGAATGTCTATCAGGACGACCCGGATTCGATGGCCTGGACGGATCGTGAAGCTTTTAACCGAAAATTTATCAGCAATTTAGCACCGAATTCCACTGTTACTCAGGACCAGATCAGACAGAAACTCGGTGGACCTGATATTACTGAAGCTTATCAACTGGGCGCAGATTTATATCAGCTGGTCTATTACCGTACCCAACGAGACATTTCCGACGGCATAACCACGAAAACCGAATGTACGGCACTGTTGTATTTAAACCGCCGGCTTATTGCGGTGGGTGATACCGCGCTGCAACAGTTCCGCCAATTCCAACCCGCCAGGCCCTGAATAAGATGAGTCAGGCCGTCGAGCAGCTAAATAGTCTTTACCAGTACCTGCAACGTTTGTATCCGCAGGCGCAGACTCTGCTCAGTACAGACCGGTTTCAACTTGCCTGTGATCAAATAGCGCCGAAGTTTTGTCAGCTTTACCAACAGCAGCCGGCATTACTGCAAGCGCAGTTAGCGCTGTCCTCGGCAGCTCATCCACCACTGGCGAATTTAGCGATGAAACAGGCAGTGCTGATCCTGACCATGGCACAACATGGTCGCTGGCCACTGACGCTGCAGGAGCAATTACTCAGTGCCAGTTTTGCCGCATTAAGCGGGCTAACGCCAGAAATGTTCAGCAAAGATTTCGCCCAACCACAGTTGTTTGAAGACCCCTGGTTGCTGACCGTACGGCGATATCAGCAGCAATTACCTGCCGTCTGGCTGCAACTCTTTGCCAGTTGTTGCCGGTTACGTCAGCATGCGCCTATTTGGCAACAGAACCCGCTGGCAGCAGTTTTGTTATTGGTTTACCGGTTGAGTTCCCCCTTGGTGCAACCAGCGACCGCCGGTAAAATCGGCTTTGAAATGCTATTTCGCCAGCAGTGGCGTCAGGCAAACTCCCTGAATCAGGATTTGTTAACTTTACTTAGTCAGAGCGGCGCCGCTTTACACCAGCTTGGCCGTTTTTGCAGCGACAGTATTGGGGTTGTCGCATTTATTACCGAAGCAACTCCGGATTTAAATGGCTATCTGTTTGACCTGAATCTGAAAAGTCTCAGTGCCACCCCGACCGGGTTGACAGGCTCCGGGCTGCAGCTGTTACCGCCCAAAGTCTGCCGCGATCCTGGCTGGCTGGTATTGTTGGTCCGCCAGGCGCGCGATGTGCTGGAAACCGCAGATCCGGAGCCTATGTCTTTGGCTTTGATCCAACAATTGAACCCGGACTGGCCAGTGAGCCGTCAGGTCAGTTTTCTGCAAACACATCCGGCATTTTGTCAGTTGTTATGTCAGGCAGCATCGCAACTCAGTCGTCAACAGAGTGCCATCACCGATGTCCGCCATGCATTGGCCCTGATTGGCACTGAGCAATTGCCTGCGCTGTTGCGACAATCCTGGCTGGCCCAACAAATAGCGTTATGCGCTCAACCGTGGCGGGAATGGTTCAGAGAACTCGAACAAGTATTCCAGCAAGCGCTGGCTTTATTGGCGCAGCACACTAAAACACTGGATTTATCGGTGCAGCAATCCAGATTACTGGCGGCATGCGTCAGCCTGCAATTGCAACAACACGACGAACTCAGGCAACAGCCGTTATACCGCGACGCCCGTCCGATACAATCGCTGGCCAGTCAATGTCGCAAACTAATCTGGCAACAGCCGGACTGCCTGCAACAAATCGCTCAGCTAGTGGCTGCAACCGGCTTTGGTTTACTCTGGCAGGATGCCGTTCTGCAGTTTCGCAATCAGGTCGGTCTAC
>CBFGPY010000483.1:0-3225 GCA_965650755.1 uncultured Chromatiaceae bacterium
ATAACTCAGTGTACTGAAAGTACCTTCCGCGGCCAGTGTCTGCGGGCAGGCGAGTGTCGCAGCCAGCAGCGCGCCGGCCAGGGTGTAGTTCTTGCGCATTTCCTTCTCCATGTTTTGGCTTTTTTAATGGCTGATGTGATGCATCAGATTGTTTGCACCGCGCGTTTGCCAAAAAGGCCAAACAGCCGGTACTGGCTCCATTGCGAAGGAATGCCGCGAAAACCCAGGCTGCGGTTTACTTCGCATACTGCTGAATTTGGTGGTGTAACTGTATTGGTCGATGTCGCTTCGATCTGTCCACCCTACGGTTGCCCCGATTGCACCTCGATAAACACCGGGTTGCTGTAAAACCACAAATCGCTCCAGGGGTTTTCGCCTTTGGTGTCGGCGTTAGGTTCAAGCTCGTCGCGCTGATTGGTGCCGCGCAGGCGGATGTATTGGCTGTGTTGCAGGTTTTTAAGCTGATAACTGAGCTGATACACCACGCCGTTGCTGTCGCTTGAGACTTTGCCAAATGCGCTTTGCTCAAAGCGTTGCAGAACCCTAGTTTGTGGTGCTTCGTCGCTGTTGCGATCAGGCGCTGCGCCACTGATTTGGCCGCCAATGACATCCAGCCGGGCGACTTGTGGCCGTTCGTTATTGCCATTTAATGCAGCCGGTACGCGAAAGCGGATTTGGATCTTCACGTCGCTACCGGCTTTGACCTTTTGACTTTCGCCGGCTCTGGCGGTTAACGCGGTATTAGCAGCTTTCGCGCTGCCTGCGCCCTGCTCTTGCACACTCAGATCAAGCTCGTCGATTAAATCGCCGGTGGTGACAAAGATCTGGCCGCTTTTCAGTGCGGCAAAAATGGCGTCGTAGTTTTTGTCGGCGAGCACATAAGTTTTGGCGTATTGGCCTGGCCAGAAATCGGCCCAGCCGTCGGTGTAATGGCCATGGCTGTCGGAAACCCCTGTCACCCAAAACCGGCGGCCTTCACTTAATAAACTGTCCCAGACTCCACCTAAACGCGCGGTCATCTGATCATATCCGCCGTAGGTCGGATGGTCCGGGTATTCGCCACGGATGCCGTCTGGTTTTAGGCCGCCGTCGGCGTTTAAAGTAGCAGCCTGATGGCCTTCAGCGCCGGTCATGCCGATCATTACGCCGGGGGCTGTGTCCTGCCAGTCGCGTAATTGTTTCGGCGTAATTTTAAAATACTGCCGGAAGCCTTTGGCGAGCCGCGCGGGGTGATTGGCAAGCACTAATGGTGGGTCTGGCAGCTTCGCCATCGCTTCAAGTGCCTTGAGCATATAAGCATCTTCAGCTTTTTCCGGCCCCTGCGGCACACCTTGGCGGCCGTTGTAAATCCGTTCTATCTCAAACAGTTGCTCGGCTTCATTCGGCCGGCTGCCACTTGCTGTTTTGACCACGCTGTCAGGCCGGTACGGCATGATAAAACTGGCGTGCCGCCCGCCCGGTGCATTGCCCGGCACGTCGAATTCCATACCGTGAAACTGCAAAATTTGCGGCAGCGCACGGCGTGATGCTAATAGCTCCGGATAAGCATGTTTTAATGCCAGTTCGGCACGGTTCGGCCCACCGTGGTCGGTCAATACTATCCAGTCGAGACCATAGTGGCTTGCCATCTGGGCGTTGAGCGGGATGGAATATTTGGCATCGCCGCCAATAATTGGCCTCGGCGGAAAGACGCTGTTGTCCCACTTCACACTGTAGTGGGTATGGATATGGTGGTCACCGACCAGCCAGCGTTTTGGCTGAGCTGGCGCCTGTTGCTGGCTTTGTTGCTGTGCACAGCCAGTCAGTAACAAAGCGATGAACAGGCAAAGCGGTTTTAATAAATACTTGTTTTTCATGCTTTATTCCCAGGCGCAAACTGCAAAGTACTGTTTTTATCCGGCCCGGCGGCAGTATCAAAATAAGGCGCCAGCGCATTGACCTGCACTATGCCGCCATTGTTAGTACTGAGTGCTTCAATAGCTCCAGTCGCGCTGTCACTGTGAAGCGCCAGCAACAGCGGTTTATCCACCTTTTGCAGCACCAGTTGCGGTCGTTGTCTGCCGGCGACATACACCTGCTGCAGCTGCAGCCTTTGCACATCATCCAGCACCAGCGCCGGGCGAAAATCCGTATCGCGGCAGCGGACTATTAAATTTTTCACCTGCAAACCATCGACATGGCGCACAAACAAAGCATAAGCCGGCAGCTCGCCAAACATGCTGTATTCCGGATAAGCCGCGCGCTCCTGCGGTACCAGATGCAGCTGATGATAAGGCCGGTACGCCATGCCGCTGTTGGCGCGGCCCGGGTAGCTGATGTCGATGTTCTCCAGCACCACATCGCGCACTTTGGCATCCGGCAAGCCGGTGATAGAAGCAGGAATGGGGTTATGCAGCGCGTTTAATAAAGGCCCCCGTACCTGGTAGGCCAAATCGGCCGGGCCAAAGGCGATATCGGCTTTGAGGTTACGAAAACGCACATTGCGCAAAGTGCCAACCGCTTTGTCGGGCGCCACGCCCATATTGCGCTGGCCGAGGCGGATAAAGAGTGCACAGCCAACATGCTGCGCGTCGATGCCGTCCACTTCGACATCTTCTAAAAAAGCACCGTCGACGCTTTCCAGCGCCACTGCGGCGCGGTAAGTGTCAAACACCACGATGTTGCTGATTTTGACGCGGCGAAAACCACCTTGTGACTCAGTGCCAAACTTAACGCCATTGGCCGATGAGCGCACCATGCAGTCGCGGATCTCAATATCTTCGTTGTACAAACCTTTGGTGGATTTCAGGCAAATCGCATCGTCCGCCGCATTGATAAAACAGTAGCTGATACGCACTTTACGGCAGTCGTTGATGTCGATGCCGTCGTTATTCCAGTAGCAGTCGCTGTCGACACGGATTTGGTCGATGACCAGGTCGGTACAGGCGCCATAATGCTGCACCCAAGCGGCGCTGTTGGCGATGGTCAGGTCATAAATGCGGATCTGGTCACAATGGGTAAAAGCGATGACTTGGGGTCTGTGATTGGAGCGGTTGCGCCACAGGTTAAAATCCGGTTCTATGCGCTGGCCTGAGTGATGTAAATCACTGATATTATTGGCCAGCTGCCGGCCCTGGCCATCGACGCGGCCTTTGCCGCACAAGGCGATATTGCTGGCTTTATCAGCCCACAGCAGCGCGTGCAGCTGGCCTTGTTCATCATAATAATCGGCGATATCGACACTGC
>CBFGPY010000484.1:0-3212 GCA_965650755.1 uncultured Chromatiaceae bacterium
GTTTGGCCCGACGAGCCAAATCTTCCAGGAAATCGAGCACTTGCTGCGGGTTTTCCACAATTTTGGTGGCGAGGGATTCTTCTGCGGCGTTGTTAAAATCAAGCAGTTGTGCCAGTTCGTGCCGCAGCGCCAGCGTTTCTTCAATCAGCGGACTGTTATCAAACTGACCCGCGGTCGGGCCCTGATCCGAAGCCCGGGTGCAATAAGCGCTGTACATTTCCTGCCGCAGCGCTGCATTGTCGGCATAAGTCATCACGGCAATGTAACTCGGGAACTCCAGCGTAAACACATAACCTTCGACTTCACGCGCCGCTGCTGCTTCCTGCGCAGCCAGCAAGGCGTCTTCCGGTAAGCCGGTTAATGCTGCGGCATCAGTGACATGCTTAAACCAGGCTTGTGTAGCGTCCAGGCAATGATTGGAGAAGGTCGAAGCTAAATCTGAGCTGCGGCTCTGAATTTCGCCGTAACGTTGTTTTTTCGCTTCCGGCAGGCCGATGCCGGACAATTTAAAATCGCGCAATGCGTTCTGAATGACTTTTTGCTGGGCTGGTGTCAATGAGGCATATTCGCTGCTTTGTGCCAGTTCCTGATAGGCCTGATACAAGCCTTCATGTTGCCCGACCCAGGTGCTGTAATCGGATAACAGCGGCAGGCAGCTTTCGTAAGCTTCACGCAGCTCCGGCGATGACAACACTGAATTTAAATGCGACACCGGCGACCAGAGCCGGCTTAAATGATCAGCGCTCTCTTCGGTGGCACACAGGCTGTGCCAGCTGACTGGCCGGGTGGCGACCGCCTGCTCTACCGCTGCACGACAGCGTTCTAAAGCTTGTTCAACCGCGGGTTTGACCGCATCGGGCGTGATCTGACTAAAAGGCGGTAAACCGGTAAATTCTAAAAGGATATTGCTCATAGCGAACCTGCAGAGTCGAAGCGCCCGCATACCGGGCCGGAGATGGTTATATAATGGGGCAGCACTGTGCGCATCTCAAGGGCTGAGGCCGATTCAACCGGCTTGCCGGCGAATTCAGGCTTGCTGCGGTTGGTTTACCGGCGCAGCGCCCTTTCCTTGCAGTTTTGCCAGCCAGCGCGGCACTTCAGGGGCCGGCATCGGCCTTGCTATCAAATAACCCTGTACCGCATCAATGCCATTTAACGTCAAAAAGTCCAGCTGCCGCTGCTGCTCGACGCCCTCACAAATCACCGTCATCTCCAGCGCTTTGCCCAGTTTGATAGCTCCTGCCAGCAATTGCTCACGGTGAGTGTCGAGCATAGTCAGCAGCGCCATGTCGATTTTCAGCTCGCTGACCGGTAAATTCCCCAGCTTGGTCAGCATCGACTGACCGGCGCCAAAATCGTCCATCACCAGAGTGCTGCCAGCTTGTTTCAGCAACTGCAGCGACTTGTGCACCGCCGGCGAATCCGGCGCCAGCGCACTTTCTGCCAGTTCAAACTTCACCCGCTGCGCCGGCGGATATTTTTGTTCATGCTGCAAAATGCTGTTAATCAGCGCCGGATTCTCCAGATCCTGCGCCGACAGATTCATTGAAATGGGCAACATGATGCGTTGCTCCAACCACTGATTCTGCACCTTGCGCACTTCTTTATAGACCCAGGCAGTGATGGTACTCATCAACCCGGCCTCTTCCGCCAGCGGAATAAATACCGCCGGCGACACCGGGCCAAACTGCGGATGCTGCCAACGGATAAAGGCTTCAGCGCCATAAGGTTGCTGGGTACTGACCTGCAGTAAAGGCTGAAACAACAAACTGAACTGACCGGCGTTACAGGCATGCGCCAACCCGGCAACCAACGCCAACCGCTGCCGGCTGTCGGCGCCAAGCTGATGCTGATAGCCGAGGTGACCTGCGGTCTTTTGCACAAAAGTGATGGCCAGCGCCGCATGTGCGATCAGCTCTTCGGCATCCTGACCGAACTCGCTGCTGACAGTGACTGAAGCGTAATGGGGTTTGAAGTCAGGGGTAAAACCATCGACGGTGAATTTCTGATGCAGCAATTTGCGGATGCCGGTCAGCACAGGCACAAAATCGGTCTGCTGCACGAGCAGCGCAAAACGGTCAGTCGCCAGCGAGAACAACGTCTGATGCCGCTCAGCGCCGAGACTAACCACTGCGGTGCCGTGACGCTGACATAACACCAGCAAGGAATCGACGTACGCATTGACAATAGCAGTCGCCTGACGCCGGCCTAACACGGCCTCAATCCGGCTATATTGCTTAAATTCGAGTAATAACAACCGGTAGCGCGACCTGTGCTGCTGCAGCTCATAATTCAGCAGTTCCACCAGCGCCAGCCTTGAGCCCAGGCCATAAAAAGGCGCGATTTTCGAGCGGTTCAGTTCCAGCTGCTGCAGTTTACTCAGCTGCTCGTTACGCTCCAGCAAGGCTTGCTGCACTTGCGCCTGCCAGGCTTTTTCCAGATAGATGCCAAGCACCAGACTGCTGGTCATCAGTACTGCAGCCAATGTGGTACCAAGCTCCAGCGCTGAACGAGTGAAAGCCGATTCGGCGATAAAACCCAAAGCACGCAGGGCCGCCAGCACCACACTCAGCATCAGTACCGACATCGGCAGTAAAAATAATATCGCCTTGCGGCGCTGGGTTTTCAGCATCCACAAGCCAGTGATTAACGTTGCCAGCACACACAACTGCATCAGATAAACCGCCAGCTGTTTCAGCTGGCTTTGCCAGACATAGGATTGCAGCAGCGCGCTAACCTGGGTCGCAGCAAACAACAACACGGCCGCGGCCATCAGCAAGCCAAACAACCGCGCTAACCAGCCGGTTTGCAGCTGAAAATAACTGCGGACAAAACCACTGCAGCTGAACACGGCGAGTGGCAGACACCATTCCGTCAGATGATTCCAGCCCGGCGTCTCTGGCCATAACCACTGAAAAGGCAAACCATTGAGTTCAGCCTGTACCGCCGCGATACACAACAGCAAACCGCTAAACAGGTGCAGGCTGTGCTGACGGGTCACAGTTGCCAGCAGCACTGCAAGCAATGCGGCAAATAATAAAATACCGAGGAAAAAACTGTGCAGCATTTGCTGCCGCGTCGCCTGCTGCAGCGCCGCATCCTTTGCCACATACCTGAGCGGTAAAACGGTCTGCCCGACGTTTTTCAGCCGCACCAGCAACTCGGCTTTATCGCGCTGCCAGCTGGCCTGAACCGGAAACATCAGGCTGCTG
>CBFGPY010000485.1:0-3193 GCA_965650755.1 uncultured Chromatiaceae bacterium
CTTGGGACAGCCCAGACTGACAAAACCAACTTTGGGTTGCGACATGTTTAATTTTACCTTGGCAAAAATGGGGCCGTATTTTAAACCAGAACCAGTGTTACTCACCAGCAGCATTTTAATCATGAGGCTGTTTTTTCGCCACGCGCGCTTTCATTGTGCTCAATTTTCAGTCATTGCGATGAAATGCAAACAACAAGTTAACTTATGGCATTGAATGTGCTTAGTTTCCACCAGTCGTTCGCGACTTCGATAACAACAATAACCCTTCCTTAAATTCAGAGGTAAATATGTTTAAGAAAATGTTGGTGACTGTGTTTGGACTTGCGCTGGCAGCTGTGTCGGCTTTGACTCCTGCCCACGCTGGTCTGGTCATTAAGCAGGATTTTTGGGGCAAAAATGCCGACAACAGTCTGGTGTTATTTGGCCAATTGATTGTAGATCCAACTGACGCCATACAATGGAACAACAATATCTATAAGGCTTACGGCTGGAAAAGCTTCAAATTATTTGGTACCGACGTTGCAACACCGGCGCCATTATTCGAAGCAGAATTTGATATCAACAACCTGTATGGCGGCTTCACTTTCCTGACTTTTGACGTCAGCGATATCGGCAACCAATACAATTTCTTTGGTTTCCACGACGGTTTCCTGGATGTGGCATTTTACGATTTAACTGATGCCAGCAAAGATTACTCAGATCCTTCATCAGTAATTTTTACAGGTGACGACGTGATTGCGCCAGCTTCTCAGGCTGTCAGTGCGCCAGCTTCTGCTGCATTGTTGTTAGCGGGTTTTGCTGGTCTGATGTTACGTCGTCGCCAGGCTGCATGATCAATCAGCTGTGACCTTAACTGTCAAAATTATTTACAAAATATAATAAATAACCCAAACGCCAATTGTTAATAAAAATGCGCTAAAGCTACGTCTGTTCTACAAATGTAATTATGTGTGATGTTTTGCAACAGCAAGTGACTGTCGAAATAATTGACAACGAATGTCAAAAACAACGACGACAGATTACAACAAGCAAGTGACAACATAATGACAGGCAAAGAAAAACAGTCGTGGCAAACAATTGGAAGCGGGATCCGGAGAATATAATGAAATATTTGCAATGTTCACGTTTAAGCGTGTTAGCTCTGGCTGTTGCAGCCGTGTGCCAAACGTCAGTTGTGCAGGCCGCTGGATATGAAGTCCAGGTCGATACAGGTAAACTGACCACCCCGGCTGAGTCACAACAAGTTGCGACTTACATCGTACAGTTAGTTGGTAAATCAGGTGTGGAAAAAGCATCCGATTTAGGACAGCTGACGCCAAACAATGCGCAGGTCGGCAAAGCGCTGAACCTTTATGACGCAACCAACCCGCAGATCGTGGCGTACAACGCCGCACTGAAACAACTGCAGGAAAAACTGGCAGCCCAATACAGTAACTCTGGTTTAATTTATTCCTATACCCACACCTTCAACGGCTTTTCAGCCCGGATGACAGCAGAGCAGGCGGCACATTTGCGGATGCATCCTGAAGTAGTCGGCGTTTGGGAAGATAAACCAGAGCAAGTGACGACTTCACGTACTCCGGCGCTTTTAGGCCTGACCGGTCCGGATGGACAACATACACTGGGTATCAAAGGTGAAGATATTATCGTAGGTATCGTCGATACCGGTATTTCACCAACCAACCCAAGTTTTGCCGATGATGGGTCTTACGCGCCGCTGGCCCGTTTTAAAGGTACCTGTGACAAAGGACAAGACGCTGATTTTGCCTGTAATAACAAACTAATCGGCGCACGTTATTTCAAAGAATCATTCCAATCGGTCTATGCAATTCAGCCGGGCGAGTTTATTTCTCCGCGCGACGCCGACAGCCATGGTAGCCACACCGCCAGTACTGCAGCCGGTAACGCCAATGTTGCCGCCACTATTGCCGGACAGAGCTATGGCAATATCACTGGTATCGCACCACGTGCCCGTGTCGCAGTCTACAAAGCTTGTTGGAACAGCGATTATGTAGCACCGTCGGGTGCTCAGGAACGTGGCTGTTTCTACGGTGATACAATGGCCGCGATCGATGCAGCAGTTGCTGATGGCGTTGACGTCATTAACTATTCAATCGGTGGTAGCCGTACTGATTTGACTACCATTTCTGTAGCAGCAAAACTGCGTGCCACTCAGGCCGGTGTTTTAGTGTCTGTTTCTGCGGGCAACGACGGTGGCAATAATACGATTGAGACTGTTGGCACTCCGGCGCCATGGGTAGTCAGCGTGGCAGCTTCTGGTTTCTCAGTGAATTCAATTGGTGTAAACAGTGGTTTGCCAGTTAATAAACAAACAGCCATTGAAGGTACAGTGACTAAACCATTAAGCGTCACTGGTGCAGTTACCGCTAATGTTGTGGTTGCGCAGCCTGCCCTTGGTTGTACGCCACTGACCAATGCGGCTGATGTTGCCGGCAAAATCGTGTTAATCCAACGGGGAACCTGTGGTTTTGCTGACAAAGTACTGAACGCACAAAATGCCGGCGCAAAAGCGATACTGGCTTACAACAACGCAGCCGGTAATCCGATTGCGATGGGTGGTACTGTTGTTGGCGGCCCGACAATCCCGGGTGTGATGGTTAGCCTGGCGGACGGTACTAATATCGTTAACGCCATCAATGGCGGCGCTGTGGTGAATGTCACCATGGATCCAAATTTTGTTAACAACGCGATGGCAGACTTCTCGTCTAAAGGTCCAAACAAAGCGACTTACGACATTCTGAAGCCGGATATCACGGCGCCAGGCGTTAACGTCTTAGCTGCGGGCACACCAACCACTTTCACGAAGCCAAAAGGTAATGACTTTACCTTTATGTCTGGTACTTCAATGTCAAGCCCACACATTGCTGGTATGGCCGCGCTGTTAATTGAACAGCATCCGGACTGGACGCCGGCGATGGTGAAATCAGCGCTGATGACAACTTCTCATCAGAACGTGACCAAAGCCAGTTCATCTGTGCTTGCCGACCCGTTTGACTTTGGTGCCGGTCATGCTGCACCGGTAAAAGCGATGGATCCAGGTCTGGTTTATGACGCCAGTGCCTTTGATTATTATGCTTTCCTTTGTGGTATCGGTAACAGTGCCTTTGTGAAGAGCGCTTCTGGTTACAACTGTGCTGACTATGTTGCTGCCGGTTATCCAACTGACGCCAGC
>CBFGPY010000486.1:0-3191 GCA_965650755.1 uncultured Chromatiaceae bacterium
CTGAGGGCGAAAAACCTTTTGAGTGTATCAAAGCTTTGCTGGTTTTTCAGCCTGTGACGGCAAAAAGTTGCCGCTGCTGTGTGAGTATCGCTGCTGCCGCTTTTTAAACTATACGGTGCTCTGGTTGACGCTGATGCTTTAGTCTTACAAACTGGCTGCTGAGTCAAGCAGTCAGGCGCTATGCTGAATCAGGTTGCAGCGGCCGGAATATAAGCCGGATAAGGTTGTTATGTCAGATGAGTTAAAGGCAAAAGTTGCAGAACTGTCGCAGCAATATCGCAGCCGGTTACCGCAGCAACTGAGCCAGATTGTGGAAATTTTTCAGAAGCTGCAGGGGCGCTGGAACAGCTACGGTAGTCATGAGCTTGCCAGCCGGTTACATGTAATGAAAGGGGCTGCTGGCACCTTTGGTCTGCCACAAGTCTCTGCCGCAGCCGAGGATTTATTGCAGATCCTGCAACAGGAAGTCAGTGATGCCGCCAGTTTCAGCGGCGCACAGGTTAAGCTGCAGCAGAAGATGACATCATTGGAGCAGGCGATTGCGCTGACTACAGCACAGGTAGCACCTGACAATGCCGTGCCTGCCGCGGGCACTGCAGAAAAAGCTGTGCTGGTGGACCGTGTGCTGCTGTTAGAAGACAGCGAGAGCCACGGTTATGTGCTGCAAACCAATTTATCCGAATTTGGTTTTGCCGTGGATTGGGTGAAAACATTCGCGGCGGCACAGCAATATCTGGCCGCGCAAACACCCGTTGTCGCCATCATCGATTTAAATCTGCCGGATGGCAGCCGTCAGCAGGTCTTTGAACTGGTTGGTACTTTGCATCAGCGCGGCAGCAAAGCCATCATTATGACCAGTGAAAACAACTTTGAAGTTCGGATGCTGGCAGTGCGGCATCAGGCGGCAGCATTTTTTAATAAACCGCCGAAAATCAATGAACTGGTGGCAAAAATCCGTCATTTGCTGGATATGGAAAATGCCAGGCCTTATCGCATTCTGATGGTCGACGATCAGCAGCCGGTGCTCAGTTATTATCAGGCCTTACTCGAACAGGATGGATTTGAATTTCGTGGCGTAGAGCATCCGGCGGATTTACTCAGGGCTTTGGATGCCTACAGCCCGGATTTATTTATCCTCGATTACCATTTGCCAGATTATAACGGTGCCGAGCTGGCAAGGCTGTTACGCCAAATTCCGGAATATGAAGCGGTACCTATTCTGTTTATGACGGCGGAACAAAGCGCCCTGATTAAAGATGATTTGGTTGAGTTGGGTTCTGACGATGTGATCCCGAAAAACATCAGCAGCGACTCCTTACTGGCACAACTGAACGCCCGGGTACGGCGTGGCCGCCAGCTGCGCCAGCTGATGAAGCAAGACAGTCTGACGCGCCTGCACAACCATGGCTACATTCAGGAGTTGGCTCAACAACTCTTTGAAATGGCAGGTCGTAAACAACAAAACTGCAGTTTGATTATGCTGGATATCGATGAATTTAAGTCGGTTAATGACCGGTTTGGTCATGCAGTGGGCGACAGGGTGATAGTGTCTTTGTCGCAACTGTTACAACAACGGCTGCGTAAAAGTGACGCGATTGGCCGCTATGGCGGCGAAGAGTTTCTGGTGTTAATGCCGGATACGGAACCAGCGGCCGCATTACAGGTGATGCAGCAGATCCTGACGCAGTTTGGTCAGATTGCTTTTAATGAAGATAAACAGATGTTTTCCGTAACGTTCAGCGCTGGTGTCGCCGGGAGCAGTGATTTTGCCTCAGCGCAGGCGGCGCTGGATGCGGCAGATAAAACCTTATATTTGGCCAAAACCACCGGCCGTAACCGGGTGTTGTTGGCGGAAAAGCCCGGAGCACAGCAGTAGACCTGGCTCAGGGCTATCTGAGTCGCTGTTTACATTTCAATATACTGCGGCCAGCCTAACAACGGGTTCTGCATGCCTTGTTTGTGTTCAAAGGCATCCAGCTGTTCCGGCGAGGCTTGGGCTAAGGCTTTTTCGCGGTATTTCACTGCAAACTGCAGCGTTTTTAACATAGCGGGTGCAAAGTTTTGCCCGATGTCGGCACGGATAGCTTCAGCAATACCGGCCGGCAATTCAGCCAGCGCTGCTTCTGTCTGCAGTTGCAGATAGTCGGTGCTGAACCAGCGCTCCTGCATCTCGGTCTGGCGGATACGCTGTTTCAGGTCTTGTTTCACCTTGCCATGGCCACAAATCACCCGGTAAATCACCACTTCGGCCAGCATGCCTTCAAGGTTGAAGTGTTCAAATGGATCCACTTGTTGTTGCTGAAAAAACTGTTGTTTCAGCAGGTGAATGGCATTGCGGCGGTTAGATTCGAGTAAAGCGTTTTGGTACAACTGCCAGCCGTGCCATTCTTCTGCATCAGGCGGGCTTGAGATGTCGCTGAGCAGTTGCTCGTCGACATCGCCGTACAGCGATTTACGGTTTTGCTGTTTCGGGCTGACGGTGACCAGCATGCTCCAGCCTTTTTGGAACGGCTTCATCACGCCGTCCGTACTTTGCAGTAACACCAGCGCGCGTTGTAAGTCATGGCCGGATAATTCGGCAAGGCCGAGGCTGACCACACCGACCACATCGTGTGCCGCCTGCTCCAGCAAATGCATTTTGTATTTGTTGTAAAACTTGTCTGCGAACTTCAGGCTCATCAGCACTGCTTTGCTTTTCAGCGCGGTGATATCGGCAGCAGTTAATAACTGCTGCTCTTTGCCAAAGTTCAGCACTTTGCTCAGAAACGGGCCTTGTGCCTGGTCACGTACTACTAATTGCATCCGGCAGTCCTTAATCGAGGAAACTGAACATTTCGTCTACTTCAGCGTATTCGTCGCTGCCCTGGTTCTTCTCTTTCGCCTGCATCACCAGTTCGGTGGCAAACTTACTGATAATGCCTTCCCAACCGGAATTTTCGTTACGTACCAAGGCTTTAATCGACTGTTCGACTTGCGGGGTTAACTGACGGAGTAAGGCCAGCAGGCTGCGCGGGTCGTCAAAACCCAGGCCATGCACTTCTTCGTTCAGATGCCGCTCGGTGTAGCTGACGGCTTCTTCCAGGTCCTGCTCTTCGTCATGCAGAATGTCCTGATAAAAGTCTTCATCTTCAACCACTTCGCCGCGATAGAGTTCAATGAACGGAATAGACAGATAAAACAGCCCGGCCGGA
>CBFGPY010000487.1:0-3190 GCA_965650755.1 uncultured Chromatiaceae bacterium
CAGTCCGTCAGGAAATCCCAGGGTTTGCTGAAGGTCATAAAGGCACTGTGTATTTCACAGTTGATAACCTGCTGAACCTGATCGATAAAGATAAAGGTAAAGTGTACGGCGATGACTTTGGTGACATGACGCTGTCTAACTTCGTGTTGAATCAAACCAACAACAAGTATGTTTACAGCAACGTGACTTCAAATACCAACAACTGGGACAAGTTCTACACTGAAGAATCAACCTGGCGCATCAAAGTAGGCGTCAGCTACAAGTTCTAAGTGGAATTGTTGTAGTGAAGAAAAACGCCGGCAAATGCCGGCGTTTTGTTTTTTACTCAATCCGTAGCAGAGAAGCAGTATTTTCCCTGTAACAGTGGTTTCTAATCTGCCGTGAATTGGCGATAATTAACAAAACATCCTCAAAGAAGAATAATCACCGTGGCCAAACCAACCATCATCGCCATTGCCGGCGCTTCCGCATCCGGCAAAAGTTTATTTGCTTCCACCGTTTATCAGGAACTGGTGGCAGAATTTGGCGGAGAACGGATCTCCGTGTTAGCAGAGGATGCTTATTACCGCAATCAGGATCATCTGTCGATGGACCAACGGGTGCTGACTAACTACGACCATCCAGCGGCCTTTGAACACGAATTATTAGCGCAGCACCTGCAGCAGCTGCGTGATGGCATCGCCGTCGAGATGCCGCAGTATTGTTATAAAACCCATACCCGTAAAGCGGAAACTATCAAAGTGCAGCCGGCAAAAGTGGTGCTGGTCGAAGGTATTTTGTTGCTGACCGATGCGCGTTTACGCGAGCAGTTTAATATCACAGTGTTTATGGACACGCCGCTGGATATTTGTTTGTTACGCCGGATTAAACGTGACGTGGAAGACCGTGGCCGGACTATCAGCTCCATCACTGAGCAATATGAAAACTACGTGCGGCCGGCATTTTTTGAGTTTATCGCACCGTCAAAACAATATGCCGATATTGTGGTGACCCGCGGTGGCAAAAATCAGATTGCTATTGATATTTTAAAAACCAAAATCCGCGCGCTGTTATCGAATTAAGCCGCTAAAATCTGTTGATAAATCCCGCTGCGGCGGGATTTGTTTTTCCACAATTTTGTGCTGAACATCGCGAATTTAGCCGCGAAAACCAGAAATCGTGCGGGCAGATGATTGTTTGCATTGCTGTTAAATTAGTCTCTTTTCAACTGCAATACTTCTGCTATATAATCGGCCGGCAAAACTTCAAGTTCAGACAACCCCATACGAGCAATTCTCAGTCAGAATCAATGATTCCGGCTCCCGCTTTGAAACTGTAACTACTTGATCTTTTGATGCTATCCTAGGATTTCAGCATCACAAGAACAATAATTCCGCAGTGCTGTAGCGGACCTAAAATCCAAGGAAAATCAATATGATGAGTTTAGTTGGCATCGCTGCCATCTTGTTAATCGCTTATCTTTGCTCGACGCACCGCCACGCCATTAAATGGCGTACTGTCGGTGGCGCTTTTGCAATTCAGCTGGCGATTGGTGCTTTTGTGCTTTATGTGCCGGCCGGTAAAGATGTGCTGATTAGTGTTTCTGATGCTGTTGGTGCAGTCATTGGCTATGCCAACGAAGGTATTTTATTTTTATTCGGTGATACGGGCGCAAAAAAATATGGCTTTGTGTTTGCCATTCACGTTCTAACAGTCATCATTTTCTTCTCTTCTTTAATTGCTGTGCTGTATCACATTGGCGTGATGCGCGTGGTGATTAGTGTGCTCGGTGGTGGTTTACAAAAGCTGCTCGGTACCAGCCGGCCGGAATCGATGAATAGTGCGGCCAACATTTTTGTCGGTCAGACTGAAGCGCCATTAGTTGTGCGGCCCTTTATTCCGACCATGACCCGTTCAGAGCTTTTTGCTGTGATGGTCGGGGGCTTGTCGTCAGTGGCTGGTTCGGTACTGGCGGGTTATGCCGGCATGGGCGTTGAACTCAAATATCTGATTGCTGCTAGTTTTATGGCAGCACCTGGTGGTTTGCTGATGGCTAAATTATTGTTGCCGGAAACTGACACACCAAAAAATGATTTAACTGAATTAACCGCAGACGAAAAAAATACCAACGTCATCGACGCAGCTGCAGCAGGCGCAGCCAGTGGTTTGCAGTTGGCATTAAATGTCGGCGCTATGTTACTGGCCTTTGTCGGTCTGATTGCGCTGGTCAATGGCGTGGTCGGCTGGGTTGGTAGTCTGGCTGGGTTTGAAGGTCTGACATTACAGCTGATTTTTGGTTATTTATTCCAGCCACTGGCGTTTATTTTAGGTGTGAGCTGGGAAGAAGCCCGGTTGGCCGGCAGTTTTATCGGTCAGAAACTGGTGATTAATGAATTTGTCGCTTACGTTGATTTTATGAAGCATGTGCAGGCTGGTGAATTGTCAGCGCACACGCAGATTATTGTCACGATAGCGCTGTGTGGCTTTGCAAACTTCTCGTCGATTGCCATTTTGCTGGGTGGTCTTGGCAGCATGGCACCAAGCCGGCGTGGAGATATTGCAGAGCTGGGTTTAAAAGCACTGTTTGCCGCCACATTAGCAAACCTGATGAGTGCGGCGATCGCAGGCTTTTTCTTCTCGTTAAGTTAAAAACAGGTCGAAATTATGACTCAACAACAAGTCCCTACGTTGGACATCAGACGGTTTGCCACCGACAAAGACGCCTTTGTTGCCGAAATTGGCAAAGCCTACACTGAGTTTGGATTCTGTGGCATCAGTGGCCACGGTATTTCAGACGAAGTGGTTGGGGAAACCTACAAAGCAATTAAGCAATTTTTTGCTTTACCGACTGAAGTAAAACAGCAGTACCATGTGCCGGGTCAAGGCGGCGCGCGGGGCTACACGGGATTTGGTGTTGAGAAAGCCAAAGACAGCAAGCATCCGGATTTAAAAGAGTTCTTCCATGTCGGTCGTGAGCTGTCTGGCCCGGCACCACATGAATGTTTATATCCAAATGTCTGGCCAGCTGAAGTACCGGAATTCAAAGCCGCAACTTATACGCTGTATCAGGCGCTGGAAAACTTAGGTTGTCAGGTGCTGGAAGCTTTGGCTTTGTTCTTAAAACAAGAACAAAAATACTTTGCTGACAAAGTGAATTACGGCAACTCAATTTTGCGGCCAATTCATTACCCGCCAATCCAGGACACCTCGA
>CBFGPY010000488.1:0-3182 GCA_965650755.1 uncultured Chromatiaceae bacterium
GGGCATCTAGGTGTCATGCCGGAGCTGTCATCACTCAGCGCCGATCAACATGCCGCTGCAACAGCGCAAACTCCTGCCACTCTGAGCTGTCTTCACTGGCGTTTAGTTCGCCGTGGAAATAATCGGGTTGGAACAGGAAATCCTGGGTGGCTGTGTCTGGTTGTGAAGCGGTATCGAATGGGGTTTTGACTTTGTCTTGCTGCTGCATGGCTGATACTCCAACGGGAACTGCTAGGGGCTTATTAAGCTATAGCGGGTTTTCGCCGGTATGGAGATAAAAAAACGCCGGCACTGCCGGCGTGGGGAAAAGCTGGCGGCCCGGTTTTACACATTTGGCGATGCATATTGCAGGGCGTGCGGCCAGCGAGGCTTAAAGGGTGTCGTTACAGCCTATTCAAACAAATAGCGCGCATGAAAACGCAGATGTTCTTCGATAAAGCTGCTGATGAAATAATAGGAATGGTCGTAACCGTGCTGAAAACGGATATCGACTTTGGCGCCGCTATTTGCACCACTTTGCGCGGCCGCGTCGATTAGGGCTTCAGTACGTAGCTGTGCCGGATAAAACTGGTCCTGGTCACCCTGATCCACCAGCAGTGGCGGCACCATAGTCGCTTTTGCCAACAAAGCACTGGCGTCGTATTCCAGCCAATCCTGCACATTGTCACCCAAATATGCACTGAAGGCTTTGCGGCCCCATTCACATTGGCTTGGCTGGCAAATCGGCGAAAAGGCGGAGACCGAACGATAGGCCGCCGGCTGGCGCAGCGCCAGCACTAAAGCGCCATGACCACCCATTGAATGCCCGCTGATCGACTTCACCGGCGACAGCGGCAACACCGTAGGTAACACCGCCGGCAATTCGCGGCTGATGTAATCGTACATCCGGTAATGCGCGGTCCAGGGCGCTTCAGTGGCGTTGACATAAAAGCCAGCACCCTGACCCAAATCATAAGCCGGGTCATTAGCGACCAGTTCACCACGCGGGCTGGTGTCCGGAATAATCAGTGCAATGCCAAGTTCGGCGGCAACGCGCTGCGCACCGGCTTTGACCGAGAAATTTTCGTCGGTGCAGGTGAGCCCGGATAGCCAATACAGCGCCGGCACTTTTTGGCTTTCAGCCTGTGGCGGCAAATACACCGACAACTGCATTTTACAGCTCAGTGTATTGGCGAAGTGTTCAAACTTCAGCTGGCGGCCGCCAAACAGACGGGATTCGGCCAGTTGCGTCAGTGACATACTTTAATCCTTGTCAAACACCCGGCACCTGGCTGTTGGAGCCTGGTGCCGGGTCAAAAAATCAAAAGTGAATGACGGTGCGGATGGATTTGCCTTCATGCATCAAATCAAAGGCTTCGTTGATCCGCTCCAGCGGCATGGTGTGCGTGATAAAAGTATCCAGCTCAAACTCGCCGTTTAAATAACGTTCGACATAGTCCGGCAGTTCAGTGCGGCCTTTAACACCACCAAATGCGGTACCGCGCCAGACCCGGCCTGTCACCAGCTGGAAGGGGCGGGTAGAAATTTCCGCACCGCTTGGCGCCACGCCGATAATCACCGACTCGCCCCAGCCTTTGTGGCAGCACTCTAGTGCCGAGCGCATCACATTGACGTTACCGATACATTCAAAAGAGAAATCGACGCCGCCGTCGGTCATCTCAACGATGACATCCTGAATCGGTTTGTCGAAGTTTTTCGGATTAACCACATCAGTCGCGCCCAATTTCAGCGCGATATCAAACTTGGATTCGTTGATATCAATGGCGATGATACGGCTGGCTTTGGCCATCACAGCGCCGATCACGGCCGACAACCCAATACCGCCCAAACCAAAAATCGCTACTGTGTCGCCTTCTTTCACTTTAGCAGTATTCATCACAGCACCCATGCCGGTGGTGACGCCACAACCAAGCAAACAAACTTTTTCCAAAGGTGCGGCTTTGTTGATTTTGGCTAAGGAAATTTCCGGCAGCACTGTGTGCTCAGCGAAAGTGGAGGTGCCCATATAGTGGAAAATCGGCTGGCCGTTTTTGGAAAAACGTGTGGTGCCGTCCGGCATCAAGCCCTGGCCCTGAGTGGCGCGAATGGCCTGACATAAATTGGTTTTGCCGGATAAACAGAATTTGCATTTGCCACATTCCGGCGTGTACAGCGGAATGACGTGGTCGCCAACAGCCACGCTGGTGACGCCCGGGCCAACCGCTTCAACAATACCGCCGCCTTCATGGCCGAGAATACAAGGGAATTTGCCTTCAGAATCAGCGCCCGACAGCGTGTAGGCGTCGGTATGGCAGACGCCGGTGGCGATGATCCGCACCAGCACTTCGCCTTGTTGTGGTGGCATTAAATCCACTTCTTCAATCGATAACGGCTGGTTTGGGCCCCAGGCGACGGCGGCGCGGGTTTTAAGCATTTGCATGGTTTTATTCCTTTAGGCAGTGGTGTCAGTGCAGGCTCAAGCAAAGCACAGCCTGGCCGCGATCACCACCGGCAGAGACAACAAGTTTCCTCATTGTAATTTTTTCTTAATCGAAGATAATCAGGCAAAAATGAAAATGAGTTTTGCATAAATGAAAGAATGGCAAGGTGTGTCTGAATTTGTGGCAGTGGCGGAACTCGGCAGTTTTTCTGCCGCCGCGCGTCAGCTTGGCATGTCGGTGGCGCAGGTCAGCCGCAATGTGCGTGAGCTGGAACAACGGCTGCAGGTGCTGTTATTGCAGCGCACTACACGACAAGTGCATCTGACCGAACCCGGCACTTTGTATTTGCAGCAATGCCGGCCATTGTTGCATGGCCTGGCACAGGCCAATCAGCAATTGCTGGATTTACAGGGCCAACCGTCCGGCCTGATTAAACTGACAGCACCGGTATTTTATGGCGAAACGGTGATTGCGCCGCTGCTGCACGACTTTTTACTGAAATACCCGCGCCTGCAACTGGAACTGGATTTAACCAATGCCCAGCTTGATTTGGTCAAAGGTGGTTTTGACTGCGCCATCCGCCTGGGGCAACTCAGCGACTCGACTTTGCAGGCCCGTAAACTCGGCAGCCGACGCGCTTATCTGGCAGCAAGCCCGGCTTACCTGGCACAGCAGGGCATCCCGGCACAGCTCAGTGACCTTAGCCAGCATCGTTGTCTGGTCGGTTCGGTCGAATACTGGCGTTTTGAGCAACAAGGGCAA
>CBFGPY010000489.1:0-3182 GCA_965650755.1 uncultured Chromatiaceae bacterium
TTCACGCTCTTCGACCGAGCTTGCCGGAAACAGCGTTTTAAACGCCGGGTCCAGCGATAATCCAATAATCTGTTTTGCCTCAAACTCGGACGGGACAGGTAACGCCAGCCGCTCTGCAGCAATCCGCACTGAATTCACAATCTTGCCGATGGAATCCATCACAGTGCCGTCCCAATCGAAAATCACCACTTTTACATCTTGCATACGACAACCTGTCTATTTCTTTTTGACCAGCTTGGTCAGAATCAAACTCAGGGCTTTATCCAGCGGCGCTTCAAACGTCAGGCGCTGACCCGACACCGGATGCTCAAAACTGATAAGTTTGGCATGCAGGAACAAGCGGTTCAGACCGAGTCCATTCATCTGGCCGGTAAATTCATTGTCACCGTATTTGTCATCGCAGGCGATAGGATGACCGTTACAAGCAGTATGAACGCGGATTTGGTGCGTCCGCCCTGTCACCGGAAATGCTTCTAACAAGGTGCCTTCTTCAAAGCGTTGTAACACCTTAAAGCGGGTTTCCGACGGTTTGCCGTCACGCTCATCGACACGCACAATCCGCTCACCGCTTTGTAAAATGTTCTTTTTCAGCGGCTCAGTGACCTTTTTAATTTTGCCGTCCCACTGCCCTGCAACCAGAGCCCAGTATTTTTTCTCGACATCCTTTAAGCGCAGTTGCTCATGTAACGCGGTCAGAATGGAACGTTTTTTCGCGATTAACAGGCAACCTGAGGTATCGCGGTCCAACCGATGCACCAGTTCCAAAAACTTTGCCTGCGGTCGCAGCGCGCGTAATGCTTCGATGGCACCAAACTGCAAACCACTGCCGCCATGAACTGCCATACCTGTTGGTTTGTTCAACACAATCAGTTCGTTGTCTTCATACAAAATGTGAGATTCGAGCGTTTTGACTGCGGTCAACTTAACGGATACCGGATCGGCCTCCGCCGCCACCACCATGGGTGGTACCCGGACCTGGTCGCCAGCCTGCAACTTATACTCGGGTTTAATCCGGCCTTTATTAACCCGCACTTCACCTTTGCGCAGCACGCGGTAGATGACACTTTTTGGCACGCCTTTGAGGCGCGCCAGCAAAAAATTGTCGATGCGTTGACCGGCGAATTCTGCATCTACATCAATAAATTGCACCGGGGTTTTTCTTTCATCTGTCATGCGTATTTGCTGCTACATTTAGGTTGCTAATGCAACTTAATTAATGGGATAATCGACCCGCTAATTGAGCCAAAATGGCCATTAGGGCGCTCAGAAAGACGTAAGAGAAGCTGTGAGGCACCGGTCGGGACGCAGATCATACCGAATCCGTGGTGAAAACCAACGATTTTATCTTCCCCGCCAACGAATAATGCTATGTGCAACCAGTAATGTGCGTAATTTATTACTGTTCGAAGCACGACACAGCTGCCAGTTAACTGAGCAACACACAAAAAAGTAAAGCTATAACGCAACGCTGACGCGATGTGTGCAGATTCTCAATGAATGCCAGAGCGGCCTGACAACCCGGTTGGTGTTCTGTTTTAAAAACAATTGATAATTAAATCGATTTTCAAGCATTCCAGTCGGGAGACTGCATTTTTATATGTTTGACGTTATCTGACACGCATAGATTGTGCGCGCTGTCGTTGTGGCTGAATGCAAGAGTCAGACACAATGAAAAGAATGCTCATTAATGCGACGCAGGAAGAAGAAATCCGCGTTGCGCTGGTTGACGGCCAGAAATTATACGATCTGGATATTGAAAGCCCAGGTCACGAACAGAAAAAAGCCAATATTTACAAAGGCAAAATCACCCGGGTTGAACCCAGCCTGGAAGCGGCTTTCGTCGATTACGGCGCTGAGCGGCACGGTTTTCTGCCGTTAAAAGAAATTTCCCGCGAATATTTCCCTTCAGGTTATTCCTTCGATGGTCACCCAAATATTAAAGAAGTGGTGCGCGAAGGTCAGGAAGTCATCATTCAAATTGATAAAGAAGAACGCGGCCAAAAAGGCGCTGCGCTCACGACTTTTATCAGTCTGGCCGGTTCCTATCTGGTGTTGATGCCAAACAACCCACGTGCTGGTGGCATTTCCCGCCGCATTGAGGGTGATGAACGGCAGGAATTAAAAGACTCATTAGGTCAGCTCGAAATGCCGGATGGCATGGGCTTAATTGTCCGCACTGCAGGTGTTGGCAAATCATACGAAGAGCTGGACTACGACTTAAAAGCGCTGATGAAACACTGGTCAGCCATCACTACAGAAGCACAAAACCGCCCTGCACCATTCCTGATCCATCAGGAAAGTAACGTGGTATTCCGCGCTATTCGCGACTACCTGCGCCGGGATGTTGGTGAAATTCTGATCGACAACCCACGTATCTTTGAAGAAGCCAAGCTGTATATCCAGCAGTTCCGGCCAGACTTCGCCCACCGCGTCAAAATGTATCAGGGCGAAACCCCACTGTTTATGCATTATCAAATCGAAACTCAGATTGAATCTGCGTTCCGTCGTGAAGTGCGTCTGCCAAGCGGTGGCTCTATCGTAATCGATTCAACCGAAGCCTTAACTGCTATTGATATCAACTCGTCAAAAGCGACCAAAGGCGGTGATATCGAAGAAACTGCATTCAACACTAACTTAGAAGCGGCTGATGAAATCGCCCGTCAGTTACGCCTGCGTGACTTAGGTGGCCTGATTGTCATCGACTTCATCGATATGACGCCGGTGCGGCATCAGCGTGAAGTAGAAAACCGCTTAAAAGAAGCGGTAAAACAAGACCGCGCCCGCGTGCAAATCGGTCGGATCTCCCGTTTTGGTCTGCTGGAAATGTCGCGTCAGCGCCTGCGTCCGTCTTTAGGCGAATCGGCAACACATGTGTGCCCGCGTTGTCACGGCCGTGGCACTATCCGCAGCACTGAATCATCTGCGTTATCTATTTTGCGTTTAATCGAAGAAGAAGCGATTAAAGACAACACCAGCCAAATTCATGCGCAGGTACCGGTTTCAGTCGCCACTTATCTGATGAACGAAAAGCGCGAATCGATCCGCCGGATTGAGGCGCGTCATGGTATTCGTATCTTCATTATTCCAAATGAACATTATGAAACGCCACATTATGAAGTGACGCGTATTCGTATTGACGAAGAAATTGAAGAGTCCAGCTACAACCTGGTCAAAGCACCTGC
>CBFGPY010000490.1:0-3175 GCA_965650755.1 uncultured Chromatiaceae bacterium
ACCTGGGCCAACCACATTTCAATGTTTCAGGCCGCAGGTCTGAAAGTCAAAGAATACGCCTACTACGATTACGACACCAAAGGCCTGAAAGAAGAGGCAATGTTTGCTGAATTGGCAACAGTGCCGGCCGGTGATGTGGTATTGGTGCATGCTTGCTGTCATAACCCAAGCGGTATGGATTTAAACTTTGCCCAGTGGCAAAAGTTTGCGGCGCTGGCAAAAGAGCGTGGTTTCACGCCGCTGGTTGATATGGCATATCAGGGTTTTGGTCTGGGTCTTGATGAAGACACCCAAGGTCTGCGCCATTTGGCCAACGAAGTGGAAGAGCTGATCCTCTGTACCTCTTGCTCGAAAAACTTCGGTTTATACCGTGAGCGTATTGGTGCTGTATCTGTAGTCGTGGACAGCAATAAAATGCTGGAAACGGCCCGCACCAACTTATTGGCTGTGGTGCGCAGTATTTATTCAATGCCGCCAGCGCATGGCGCTATCATTGTCAGCCATATTCTCGATAGCGCAGAGCTGACCGCTTTGTGGCATCAGGAGCTGGCGGTGATGCGTAACCGCATCAACGACTACCGTCAGCTGATTATCGACAAACTGCAGGCCGAAGGCGTGCAGCAGGATTTCAGTTTTATCACCAAACAACACGGTATGTTCAGCTTCCTGGGCATTAACAAAGAACAAATCGAGCGGCTGCGCAAAGAGTTCAGTATTTATATGGTGGGCTCCAGCCGCGTCAGTATCGCTGGCCTTAACCACAGCAATATCGATTATTTCGCTAAAGCTGTGGCCACAGTGCTGAAGTAAGCTTTTGCGAGGCCCGCAAGGCCAGACGAAACGGCAACAAAGGCAACTTAACGGTTGCCTTTGTTTTTTACGCTGTTTAAGGTAAAGCAAAGCGATAAAACGGAGCGCACAGGTTGCGGCAAATAGCAGTGAAGCGGTGGCAGGGCAGTGTATCAGCGATGGTGTTGGGGCTGCTGCTGAGTAAATCAGCAATTGCAGCAGAGCCGCTGCGGGTGGTGCTGGAAGTTTCACCGCCACACCAGACACTGGAAAACGGCAAAGTCGGCGGATTGACCACTGCTGTGGTGGACGCCATGCTGCAACAAGCTGGTTTGTCGGCAAGTTATGAGGTCTATCCCTGGGCGCGGGCTTTTCGTATTGCCGCAACAACACCGGATGTGCTGATTTACAATATGGCACGCACACCAGAGCGTGAAGCACAGTTTGAATGGATTGGTATTGTGACCCGTTATAAGTTCGGTTTTTTAAAACTGAGCCGGCGGGAGGATATTCAGGTCACGCAGCTGGCGGATATCAAACATTATGTCGTAGGCGCACAGCGCGAGGATTTTTCTGCCGAGTGGCTTAAGAATACAGCGAAGCAACCGCCGGAAAAGCTGGAACTGCAACCCGATGTCATTGAAACCTGGCGTTTACTGGTGAACGGTAAGCTGGACCTGATGATTGACGACCCGCAGGCGATTGACGATATGCTGCACCAGCATCAGCTGGAACGCAGTGATATTGAGTTCGTGCTGTTTCCACCAGCCTTGGAACAACAAACCTGGATAGCATTGAAAAAAGGTTCATCGCCGGCGTTGGTGCAACGCTTGCGTCTGGCTTATCAGCAAGTTCAGGGCGGGCGAGTTTATCAAAAAGCAATGGGGTTGCCGCTGAGTAACGACCATACAGCCAGCAAAGAACATACAGTCAGCAAAGCGTTTTAGTTTTGACAGCTATGGTACCCAAAACAAAAATCCCTGCCAAAGCAGGGATTTTTTTCAATGTCTTCGTAATTGCAGTTAAATCTTCTTGTACTTGATCCGGTGTGGCTCTAACGCCTGGGCGCCATAAGTCGCTTTTAACCAGGCTTCGTAATCGGAGTAGTTGCCTTCGAAGAAGTTGACCTTACCTTCATCACGGTAATCCAGGATGTGGGTGGCAATCCGGTCCAGGAACCAGCGGTCGTGCGAGATCACCATGGCGCAGCCCGGGAAATCCAACAAGGCGTTTTCTAAGGCGCGCAGCGTTTCGACGTCTAAGTCGTTGGTCGGTTCGTCGAGCAGCAGCATGTTGCCGCCGGCTTTTAACAGTGCAGCTAAATGCACACGGTTACGCTCACCACCGGACAATTCGCCAATAAACTTCTGCTGGTCGTTGCCTTTGAAGTTAAAGCGGCCAACATAAGCCCGGCTTGGAATAGTGAAGTTACCGATCTGCAACATGTCCTGACCGTTGGAGATTTCCTGCCACACAGTATTTTTCGGATTCATGTTGTCGCGGAACTGGTCAACGCTCGCGAGCTGCACGGTTTCACCGACTTCAATAGTGCCGGCGTCCGGTTGCTCGGCGCCGCTGATCATGCGGAACAAAGTCGATTTACCGGCACCGTTGGCACCGATGATGCCGACGATAGCGCCTTTTGGTACGCTGAAGCTCAAATCGTCAATCAGCACCCTGTCGCCATAGGATTTACGCAGGTTTTTCACTTCCAGCACTTTGTCGCCTAAGCGTGGTCCTGGCGGAATAAACAATTCGTTGGTTTCGTTGCGTTTCTGGAATTCCTGGCTTTGTAGTTCTTCAAAACGAGCCATCCGGGCCTTCGATTTAGCATGACGGCCTTTTGGATTAGTCCGGACCCATTCCAGTTCTTGTTTGATCGAACGCTGGCGGGCGTTTTCAGTTTTCTCTTCCAGCTGCAGACGGGCTTCTTTTTGTTCCAGCCAGCTGGAGTAGTTGCCCTGCCATGGAATACCTTCGCCACGGTCCAGCTCTAAAATCCAGCCGGCAACGTTGTCGAGGAAATAACGGTCGTGGGTGATGGCCACCACAGTGCCGGTGTAATCGTGCAGGAAACGCTCTAACCAGGCGACAGACTCGGCGTCTAAGTGGTTGGTCGGTTCATCCAGCAGCAGCATGTCTGGTTTTTCCAGCAGCAGGCGGCAAATGGCAACGCGGCGGCGTTCACCACCGGACAGCACCTTGATTTCAGCATCCCACGGTGGCAGACGCAGCGCATCAGCGGCGCGTTCTAAGATATTGTCGAGGTTGTGGCCGTCTTTAGCCTGAATGATGGCTTCTAATTCGCCTTGTTCACGGGCTAAAGCATCAAAATCGGCGTTCTCGTCGGCATAAGCGGCGTAAACGGCGTCAAGGCGGGCAAAAG
>CBFGPY010000491.1:0-3175 GCA_965650755.1 uncultured Chromatiaceae bacterium
TCCCCGGCTTTCCATTGCCAGTTCCAGCTCACAGAGCTCTTGCGGATAACCCCAGAGCGTTAACAAATATACGGTCATGATACTGTCACTGTGTACGCCGTTGATCAGCACGGGAATTGCGCAGTCGCCCGCGCCACTCAGCTGCAATTTACTCAAAGGCCCCAGAGCGCTCAACAGCGCCGAAACATACAACAGATCCTGTTGCTCGCCCGATAACAAGGCCGCCTGCGCTAATAACCGCACTGTGCCGGCAAAGCGAAATGCGTTTTCACTCAGCAGCCGATGCGCCGTCCCCTGCTGCTGTGAATCAGCCGATTGTTCAACCGCCATCAGGGTGACGATAGCCTCGACCAGTCGCAGCCCCAACCGCATCAACGCTTCTGACAAAGAATGGGTTGAACGGCTGTAGCCAAGAAATGCTGAATTCGCCAGCTGCATCAGCCGGGCAGCTATCACTGGCTCGTGTGCAATCAAATCAACAATCTGATTAAAATCCGGCTCTGGCGCTGTCAACAAACGACGCAATTGCCGGATCACTGCAGGCAGCACTGGCAGATTATCGCCGGTCCCCAGTTTACGCCGTAAATCCTCCGGTAAATGCAAACTGCGCAAACGGTCAACGCAATCGCATAGATTTTGCAAATCATGTTCGCTAAAAGGCTTACTCAGCACAAAGTGAGCCTGCACACTGACACTGCTGACCACCTCTTCTGTCGTATCACCGGTCATCAGCACCCGGACCGACTGCGGATACAGCGCCATCACCTGTGACAACACCATGTCACCATTAATATCCGGCATCAGAAAATCGCTAATCACCAAATCGGGAATGAGGCCCTCCGGCAAACTGCCGGGCCAATGTTGCGCGTCCTGACAAAGGAAATACTGCCAGTCTGGCCGCAGACGCAGCGCTGCCCGCAGCAGGGCTTTGAGCATAAAACTGTCATCGTCGATGAATAACACTACAGGTTTTGCATTCATCAATTTGCTCCTGGGCTGCTATGCGGGTTCGGTGACCGCAGCTGTTGCAGAAAGTCAGTTTCAGCGACAGGCCGGGCGACCAGATAACCCTGCGCCAGATCAGCGCCCATCTCTCGCAGCATCTGAAGCTGTTCCGCCGTTTCAACGCCTTCCACCACGACTTCTACCTGTAAGGCGTGTGCCATCCGGCAAATATTGCTGACCAGACTCTGGGTGTTGATATTGGCTTCCAAATCCTGGATCAAAGACCGGTCGATTTTCAGCACATCGACCGGCAAACGCGACAAATAGGCTAACGACGAATAACCAGTGCCAAAGTCGTCGATGGCAATGCGAACCCCCAATGACTTTAACGCTTGCAGCGCCTGCGCACTTTGGTTTAAGTCCTGCATCATCCAGGATTCGGTCAGTTCCAGTTCGAGCATCGAAGGGTCAACCCCGGTTTCGGCGAAAATACGCTGCACCTGGGCGATAAAATCAGTTTGTGCCAGTTGGGCGCCGGAAATATTCACCGCCATCCGTACCAACGGTTGCTGCTCCTGACGCCAGCGCGCGGCAGTCAGACAGGCTTGCCGCATCACCCAAAGGCCAATCTCAATAATTTGTCCGTCATGTTCAGCGATCGGAATAAACAACGCCGGTGATACCATACCAAGTTCAGGATGACGCCAGCGTAATAACGCCTCGCAGCTATTGATGCTGTTGCTGTGTAAATCCAGTTTGGCCTGATAATACAACTCAAACTGTTCCTGCTCGACCGCCCGGTACAATGCATCACTGATCCGCAGTTGATGGCGTTTTTTGTCAGCGACACCGGCCGAAAAGCGCATAAAAAACGCATGCGGACTATGCAGATGAATTCGATTACTGGTTAAGACATTGTTTAACAGGACTTTTGCGCTATCACCGTCCTCCGGCGCCATACAATAACTGACAGTAAACTGTGGCCGCAGCGCTGTGGCCTGATGTTCCAGCTGCTGACGAACCTTTTGCAGTAAATCGGTCAATTGCTGATGCACACTGACTTCATCCTGCGCATCAGGCAACGTCAGAATAAACAATTCATTGGCCAGATAAGCCAGCGAACCATAAGGCCGGCAGGCCTGCATCAGGATCTGACTAATAGTTTCAAACAACTGGCCTGCTTCGGCAAACCCCAGCATATCGGCCCAGTCACTGAAGTTTTTCAGCCGGACCGCAACGACGGAAAATGGCCGTTTTATTGCCAATAGTGAGTCCAGTTGCAGTAATACCGCATGTTGGTCCATCAATCCTGACGTATAAATCGCGGCAGGCCCATCCGCCTGATGCAGGCGTTTAAATCCGACCAGCGTCGCTTCGGCATCCTGATACTGCACATGCAGCTCATAGGCTTCACCACTGCGGTCAAAGACCTCCAGTGAACCATGAATGTCTTTTAAGAAGTCCTGCTGCTGGCAATCGTTTAAATGAAACCAGTGTTCCAGCAAGGTACTGGTCAACCCGGCAGCACTTTGCCCAAGCAAGTGCTGGGCGGCGCCATTACTGCGCAGGATCACAGCGTCCGGGCTCAATTCCAGTAAGGCGCTGTTACCGGCAATCAGCAACTGATTGCGCACCCGCTCACTGCGCTGATGCCGATACAGCCGGAAGGCCGCGTCTATTTCGACCAGTAACTGATCATCTTCCCATGGCTTCTGCAGGAACCTGAAAGCAGTGCCTGAATTGAGCAACTGCAACACGGAGTTGAAGTCGGAATAGCCACTGAGCACCAGACAAACCGCATCCGGATACAATCTTTTCACTCTGGCCAAAAGCTCAGCCCCGTCCATTTCGGGCATCCGAAAGTCCGAAATCACCACCTGACAATTAAACTGCTGTAACACCTGCAGCGCCTCAGAGCCACTAGTCGCCGTAAATACGCGGTAACCTGAACGCGTCAGCAAACGTTCCAAAGCTTTGACAATTGATATTTCATCGTCAACTAACAGGACTTTATTCGGCATTATCCGCTCCTGATTGCAGCAATTGCTGCACTTGTAGTAACAACTGGTCATTGTCAAAAGGTTTGGGCAAAGTGGCATCGGCGCCTAATGCCTGTGCTTGTGCCAGCGCATCGGCACCAAGGCCGGAAATCACCAGAATACGCACGGCTGAAAGCTCAGGTTGCTGCCGGATAAAACTCAGGACTTCAAAACCATCAAGCCCCGGCATC
>CBFGPY010000492.1:0-3163 GCA_965650755.1 uncultured Chromatiaceae bacterium
GTGCTGCTGACCGGTCAGCCAGCCCAACCGGCGGCGACAACTCTGGCGTTTGGCCAGCAGCTGCAACAACTGCAACAAGCGCAGCCACAGGCTGAACATACAGCGACAGCCACTGCGATTACGCAACCGGTTGCGCACAGTGCCGCGACTTCGCATGCAACTTTGGTGTCCAACCGTGCGGCCGAAGCCACAACCTGGCAAGCACCGCTGGCACTGACTGAACCGGCGGCAGCACAACAGCTCAAAGATCGGGTGATGGTGCAAATTCAGCACAAACTACAAACGGCAGAAGTGCAGCTGCATCCGGAAGATTTGGGATCGATGCAAATTAAGCTGAATCTGCAGCAAGATCAGTTAAGTGTGCAGTTTGTCGTGCAACAAGGTGCGGCTAAAGAAGCGCTGGAACAGCAGATGCCAAAATTACGTGAATTACTGGAACAACAAGGCATTGCCTTAACTGAGGGACAGGTAGAGCAGCGTCAGTCTGGTGGGCAACAAGAGCAGCGTCAGGCCCGTTCCGGTCAATCCGGTGGCGCTGAAGCGGATCTTGCTGCAGTGCAGACTGTGCAAATGAAGGTTTCTGACCGGATGGTGGATTTTTATGCATGATTCATGGTCAGGTGCAGACAAAACCGGCAGATCCGCCGATGTTGATTGCCTTTGTCCCGTAACGAAGTAAATAATAACTAAAATAACGGCGACGGAGTCCAGTCATGGCAGCGGAAAAAGAGCTCGAAATTGCTGATGGTGGCAATAAAAAGAAAAAAATGATCATCATCGCGGCTGCAGCTGTGGTGTTGCTAGGCGGCGGTGGTGCGGCTTTTATGATGATGGGCGGCGATCCGCCACCTGCGGCAGAAGCGGCGGCGGGAGAAGCACCGGCAGCTGATGGTGCAGCGGCCCCGGCTGCGGATGGTGCAGCACCGGCGGCTGGTGGCGCTGAAGTTGGTTCGGCTTTATATGTCGGGATGCCACGACCATTTGTGTTTAATGTAGCCGGAGCCAACCGGGACCGTTTAGTCCAGATCAAAGCCCAGCTGCTGGTCCGCGGCTCACAGAATGAAGAAACGGCTAAGCAGCATATTCCATTAATTGAAAGTACCATGCTGCGCACTTTCAGTAAGGCCAATGCCGATGAGCTGGTGACAGCGGCCGGCAAAGAAACGATTAAAGCAGCAGCGCTGAAAGATGTGCAGGAAGCGTTACAAGGTGTGGCAGGCTCTCCGGTGGTTGAAGAGATCCTGTTTACCGGTTTTGTTATGCAGTAAAGCCGGTTCGAACCGGAGGGCAACAGATTGACTGATTTATTATCCCAGGACGAAATTGACGCGCTACTCCACGGTGTTGATGACGTCGAAGAAGAAGAGATAGAAGAAAGCTCCGGTCCGGGCGGTCGACGCTCGGCGATGGAATATGACTTCTCTTCGCAGGATCGGATTGTCCGGGGCCGGATGCCGACTTTGGAAATGGTCAACGAACGTTTTGCCCGCCATATGCGCATCAGTTTATTTAACATGATGCGCCGCACCGCCGAAGTGTCGATCAACGGTGTGCAGATGATTAAATTCGGCGAATATGTGCATACCTTGTTTGTGCCAACCAGTCTGAATATGGTGCGCTTCCGGCCATTAAAAGGCACTGGCCTTATCACGATGGAGGCGCGGCTGGTGTTTATTTTGGTGGATAACTTCTTTGGCGGTGATGGTCGCTACCATGCCAAAATCGAAGGCCGTGAATTTACCCCCACCGAACGACGCATCATTCAGATGCTGCTGAAATTAATTTTTGAAGATTACAAAGAAGCCTGGGCGCCGGTAATGGACGTGTCCTTTGAATATCTGGACAGCGAAGTCAACCCGGCAATGGCGAATATTGTCAGCCCGACGGAAGTGGTGGTGATCAGCTCTTTTCACATTGAGCTGGACGGTGGCGGTGGTGATTTCCATGTCGCTTTGCCTTATTCGATGCTGGAGCCTATCCGCGAGTTACTTGACGCCGGTGTGCAGAGCGATAAAGAAGATACTGACTTGCGCTGGAGTAAGGCGCTGCGCGACGAAATTATGGATGTCAAAGTCAATCTGACTACCAAAATGATGGATGTCGATTTGACACTGGAGCAGGTGATGAACCTCAAAGCCGGTGACATTATTCCGGTGGAGATCCCGGAAACCATAACAGTGCTGATTGAAGACCTGCCGACATATCGCGCCAAAATGGGTAAATCCCGCGACAATGTGGCACTGAAAATTGTCGAAAAAATCAAAAGACCGGAATCGGTTAAATCTGAACTGCATGTCTTTACCAAAGGCGGTCGCCGCTTAGACAGTGACGCAGATATCAGTGAACTGGAAGCCGATTTGATCCTGAATGAACGTAGTGAGGAAAGATGGTAATGGCTGACGACAAAGACACGATGGACGAATGGGCTGCGGCCCTGGCAGAAGCCGAAGGCAGTGCTGATGGCGTCGAGACAGCCGAGCTGGATGAGTTGCATGAAGAACACGCGCCGTTATCCGGCGATGAACGCCGCAAGCTCGATACGATTCTGGATATTCCGGTCACCATTTCGATGGAAGTTGGTCGCGCCAAAATCAGTATCCGCAATCTGTTGCAGCTCAATCAGGGCTCAGTAGTTGAACTGGAGCGGGTGGCCGGTGAACCGCTGGACGTTTTGGTCAATGGCACATTGATCGCCCACGGTGAAGTGGTCGTGGTCAACGACAAGTTCGGTATTCGTCTGACGGACGTGATCAGTCAAATTGAACGTATTAAGAAGTTGCGCTGAGATGCGTTGCTGGTTGTTATTGTTATCTGCGCTGCCGGCCAGCGCGATAGCGCAAGTGGCGACGCAGAGCGCTGCCCAGGCGGATGTCGCAACACAGCCGCTGCGCCAAAGTGCCAATTTGCCCGGTCTTGGTCAGATCGTCATTTCTTTGGCGCTGGTGGTCGGCGCTATTATTGTGCTGGCATTGCTGTATAAAAAATTGCAGCTGAAAATGCCCGGCTCCAAACATTTTAAGGTGGTTGCCACTTTACCGGTAGGCCAGAAAGAACGCATCTTAGTGATTGAAATACAAGGAAAACAGCGAGTAATCGGCGTGACACCACACAGCGTCAATTTCCTGTTTGACCTCGAAAATCCTCTTCCTGAAGAAAAGTTGGC
>CBFGPY010000493.1:0-3152 GCA_965650755.1 uncultured Chromatiaceae bacterium
GGGTAGCGTTTAAACTGCAGCTGCCCCTGCATCAGCACATCCTGCATCGAAGCGTGACAGTATTTGTCCAGCAATAATAAGTCTTCTGGCGCCACTAACGCGCTCAGCATCGCCTGATTGGCGGTAAAACCAGAGCTGAATAACAACACAGCTTCGACACCGAGCCAGTCACACAACACGCTGCTAAGCTCAGCATGAGCCGGCTGATAACCTGTCACCAGTGGTGAGCCGGTCGCAGCGCTGCCGACGCTTTGTGCGGCGTCGGCAAACGCCTGACGCAATAACGCTGCGCTTGCCAGACCCAGATAGTCGTTACCGGAAAAGTTCAACAGTGTCTGGCCCGCAACACAAAGCTGGCCGTCCGGCAAGGTTTGCAGCACCTGCTCCTGCCGGTACAAGCCCTGGTCGCGACGTTGCTGCAACCAAAGTTGCATCTGGGATACTTGCATATAACTCAGACTGCGGCGTGGAACAGACTGGGTTCCAGCTGCTCCTGAATCGCCTGTGCCATCGCGGCTTCATGCGCTTCATCAGACACATCGCCGCGCTGCTCCGGTTTTAAACCCAGCTTGGCAAACAGCTGCATGTCGGCGTTGGCTTCCGGGTTTTCCGTCGTCAGTAACTTATCCCCATAGAAAATTGAATTGGCACCGGCCATAAAACACAGCGCCTGCATTTGTTCGTTCATCCGCGACCGGCCGGCGGATAAGCGAACATGGCTTTTCGGTAACATGATACGTGCGACGGCGATAGTGCGGACAAATTCAAAACCGTCTAAATCTTCGACATTTTCCAGCGGCGTGCCGGCAACTTTCACCAGCATATTGATCGGCACTGATTCCGGATGTTCTGGCAGATTGGCTATCTGACGTAACAACGCCGAGCGATCGTTAGCACTCTCGCCCATGCCGACAATACCACCGCAGCACACTTTCATACCGGCGTCGCGTACATGCGACAAAGTGTCTAACCGGTCCTGATAAGTGCGGGTGGTGATAATTTCGCCATAAAATTCCGGCGAGGTATCCAGATTGTGGTTGTAATAGTCAAGGCCTGCTCCAGCCAGCTCCTGTGCCTGATCGGCAGTGAGCTTACCGAGCGTCATACAGGTTTCCAGGCCCATGCCTTTGACGCCTTTGATCATTTCCATGATGTAAGGCATGTCACGCTGTTTTGGATTGCTCCAGGCCGCGCCCATACAAAAGCGGCTGGCGCCCTGCTCTTTGGCTGCTTTGGCCTGCGTCAATACTTTTTCGACTTCGAGTAAACGTTCGCGTTTGAGGCCGGTATTGTAATGACCACTTTGTGGGCAATATTTGCAGTCTTCCGCGCAAGCGCCGGTTTTAATCGACAACAGTGTGCTGACCTGAACTTCATTGGCCGGAAAATTCGCCCGGTGCACTAGTTGAGCGCGGAACATCAAATCGTTAAATGGCAGCGTGAAAAGCGCGTTTACTTCAGCCAAAGTCCAGTTGTGGCGTACTTCGGTCAGGCTTTGGTCAGCAAAAAGCGAATGCATAAAGGTCCCTGTATTTCGTTTGTCTTTGTCTGGGTTTGCCGCTAGTCTATCGGCGCGCCGCGCCTTGTCAACGCGTACCAGTTCATCAGGTTTACCAGTGGTTATATTATGAGCATTGATTTGCAGTTTGATCGCGAGCATTTGTGGCATCCTTATACGTCTATGGCCAATCCACTGCCGGTATATCCGGTACAAAGCGCTGCCGGGGTGATGTTGCAACTATCTGATGGCCGGACACTGGTTGACGGCACCTCCAGCTGGTGGGCGGCTATTCATGGTTATAATCATCCGGAGCTCAATGCTGCAGTGACTGACCAGTTGCAGCACATGAGCCATGTGATGTTTGGGGGTATTACCCATGCGCCGGCGGTGGAACTGGGTAAACTGCTGTTGCAGCTGGTGCCTGCGGCGTTACAACATATTTTTTATGCCGATAGTGGTTCTATCGCGGTAGAAGTTGCGCTGAAAATGGCGCTGCAATATCAGCTGGCGCGTGGTAAGCATGAGAAAACCCGCATCCTGAGCCTGCGCAAGGCCTACCATGGTGATACTTTTGCCACTATGGCATTGTGTGACCCGGTTGATGGCATGCATGCAATGTTTCAGGCACAACTGACACCGCACCTGTTTGCCCCTGCGCCACAACGCGCATTTGATGAGGTATGGCAGGACAGTGACGGCCAGGCGCTCAGCGCGATATTTCAGCAACATCACGCCAGTTTGGCTGCGTTTGTACTGGAACCTGTGTTGCAGGGCGCCGGTGGTATGCGACTCTATCATCCTGAGTATCTGCGCTTGGCGCGACAGCTTTGTGACCAGTATGATGTGTTATTGATTTGCGATGAAATCGCCACTGGTTTTGGCCGTACCGGTAAGCTGTTTGCGGTCGAACATGCCGGAATCATTCCGGATATTCTTTGTCTCGGCAAAGCTTTAAGTGGTGGTTACATCACGCTGGCAGCCACACTCTGTACCAAAGCCGTAGCTGAAGGCATCAGCAGCGGTGCAATCGGCGCCTTAATGCATGGCCCGACCTATATGGCCAACCCGCTCGCTTGTGCCGTGGCTTGCGCAAGTTTGAAAATTATTCAGAGCGGCGCCTGGCAGAAACAAGTCCAGCAGATAGAACAGCAGTTACAACAGTTAAAACAGCTTGCGCAACATCCTGCAGTCAAAGCAGTACGGGTGTTGGGAGCGGTCGGTATTGTCGAAATGCACAGCAATATTGATGTCGCTAAAGCGCAGGCGCTGATGGTGGCACGTGGTGTCTGGATCCGGCCTTTTGCCAATCTGTTTTATCTGATGCCGCCTTATATTATCCAACACACTGAGCTGTCGCAGCTGATTGAAGCACTCGAATTTATTGTGCAGCAGGATGTTTTGCAGCAAGCACTGGCGTTGCCGGGGGCCTAGATCTGGTAGAAGAAACTTAGCGCCGCCATTGCAATCAGCAATAAAGCAACGGAGTTGTATTGCTGGCGGTCAGTGGCACGACGCAGGCGGAATTGATTTAACACGATGCTGCACAAACTGACCAGACAACACCACCAGAGTAAATAAATCAGTTGGCCGGTTAAAGTCGGTTCCCAGTAATCGCGGATCTGAATTCCCCAATAACGCACCAGGCCGGAAT
>CBFGPY010000494.1:0-3151 GCA_965650755.1 uncultured Chromatiaceae bacterium
TACCACTTTCGGATTAAGCCATGATTTAACTACCTAAAAAGAGCAATTAGATGCAGCGTTGATCATCTGTTTTTCAGTTGGGGCGCATGATTGTTTAAGCGACAAACCTGTCAGTCAGCCGATATCCAAGCACTTAAACTCGTTCCCGAAGCAAATTGTTGCGCAACAACGCGCGCCGGACGCTCAGACACATTTTTCCGAATCGGCGGATCTCGTCAAACTTAGGGCTTACACCCCGTTTCATTGCGCTTTCCCAATAACAGATCTCGCTATCCACCATTTCGAGTAGTTTTTTCGGACAGCCGGCACAATCGGTGTTGGCGCCACAAATGAAGGTACTCGGTTCATACAACGGAAATTCTGCTTTTACCTGCGCAATAATCTCGCGCATTGCAGTGATTCGATCCGGCTTCATTGTCGGCGCTTATCTGGTGCAGAAGGTTGGGTGGACTGAACGCTGGTAGCGGCGCGTCCATCCGCGATTTCCTGTGCTATCAGCTCCTGAAAAAACAACAGATGTTGATTGAGTTTTAAAATGCCATCCAACAATTGTTGCTGGGTGTTGATTAGCCGAGCCTGGGCGTTTAATTCAGCAAGGCTCAAAGGTATTTGGTCTCCCTCTGAACAGGGACCGCAGGCTAATGTTATTGATTTCTCAATACTACCCGGACACAGGGATGAAAATTGTTTATCGTGCGTAGACACTTATCCACCGAGACTTCATGATGAGTCGCTACATCATGAAGCCCGGCGTTCTTTGTGCCAATTCACCTGAAGAGGTAGTTCTTGCGGATCTAGGCTGGAACCTTCTGCGCGAGGTACTCAGGATAAAACCTGAAATAGACGCCGGTACCACCTTCTGGTCGGCGCTCGATCCGTAGTTCCCCATGCAGCTGCCTGCTGCGCTCCTGCATGATGGCAAGGCCATAATGATTGAGCTTTTCGGCTTTATCAGGAATACCAATGCCGTTGTCCTCAACACAAAGCTCTATCCATTTGTCAGGATGTTGTTTAAGTCCAACCAATACTTCGGAACCTCTGCTATGGTGTACAGCGTTTTGACTGGCTTCCCGCACTATTTGCAGCAAGTGGATTTCTTCTTGTGGTGACAGCGGAATATTCGCTAACTGGTAGTCGACGCGAAACCGCATACCGGACTGCTCAGCTAATACAACCACAGCCTGCTGCAGTGCTGCTTCGACACCGCCGCCGTCCACTTTTAACCGGAACGTGGTCAATAATTCACGCAGCTGACGATAGGCGCTATCAAGCCCCTGCTTCAGTTCATCCGTGATTTCCTGCAGAAGCTCAGGGCGTTGTTTTTCAATAGATTTATTCAGCCTTGTTACCTGAATTTTCAGATACGACAACGCCTGAGCCAAAGAATCATGCAGTTCACGGGCAATGACTGTACGTTCTTGCATCAGAACCAAACGGCGGCTTTGTTCCTGCTCTTGCTTCAGACTGAGCGCTATCGCAATATGACCTGCAACACTGCGGAATAACTGCAGCTGCCAGTCACTCAGGGATTCTGTGCTGTGAGTACGGACAACCAACACGCCGTGATGCTGCGCTTCGCGCTGAACCTGAAATCGATACACCCAGCCACTATTATCTATCTGACCACTTTCACTGGCCGACGTACAATCACCACAGCTTGAACGTCCACATTCTTCATGACTGTTATCAGGCAAGATTTGCAAATATGGCCGGCTGCCCTGCTCGGTCAGAAGGCAAAGTTCGATGTCCGCAACCGAAACGACCTGCTGCAATTGCTGCACTATGGTATCAAGCCTGCTGCGATCTACCGTTTCAATCGTCAGGTCCCGCACCATGTCATATAAAAACTGCAGTTTAGTATTGGATTTTTGTAACGCATCGGTTTGCGCATCCACCCGTTTTTGTAAGGTGCCATACATAGACGCAATAGCATCCGACATCTTATTCAATGTTTGCGCCAGCACACCAAGTTCGTCCTGTTCCTGCGGTTCTACCCGGCAAGTAAAATCACCTTGGCCGATCCGATGTGCCGCTCGGGTTAATTCACTTAATGGTTGCTCAACCCTGTTGCGTAACCAATGCAGGACCACTGCGGCGAGAAACACTGTGGTAAAAAGCGCGAAGATTTGCACGATGCGCAATAAGCGGACCTTATGCTCAGCATCCTGCTGAATGGTGCTGACCAATACTTCGATATCATTTACCTGACGCTGCGCTCGAAGAAACCGCTCTGATGCCGACAGTTGCTTCAGCTGCTGGTCCAGTTGCAGCCAATTTTGCCTCGCCTGAACGAACTGTAAATTCAGCTGTGGATTGGCCGTTTTCATGTGGCTGAATACCGGGTGCTGCCAGCTCTGTATCAGCTTTTCCCGCGCTGCCAGGAAATCTGTACTCGATGGCTGTTCACTTAACATCACCACTTTGAAAGTCTGCATCCGAAGTGACCCGGCGACGTTGATCGCTAACGCATCACTGTCGGCCCGTTCGGACAGCCAGTAGGAAATAATCATGGTCCCGAGCGCTAAAGTGACGATGATGCCAAGAGCAATGCCAATGCGACTGACAATTGAAGACTGATGCTTCAATAGAGGTTTGATTTTTGACATGCCGGCTCCTCGAATTGATAAGCGGATTCTACCTCTTTCTGTGACCAATTTCAGTGGCTACTCCTTTTGCGCCGAACCTCAAACCACCACCTGCCCGGTCGATTTATATTTTATATATTCACTAATTAATTCATATAGATAGCAAAAAACAAAACTACCCACTTAGTGGTACTTTCAACCTATCGTACCTGTTTTGACTCCGTGGATTGCTTGCGCCAAATCAATCATGATTCTGCTTGCGCATTCCAGACTACTGGCAAGTTCAGCAAATGATCCGGCATACCAATATCAACCGGGTCGGCAAGCAGGAGTAATACAATGAGTCACTTGCTCGACAAACTGCGTTTTTTTAAAACGCGCAGCACGCCATTCGCCGACGGGCACGGCGTTACCACCAATCAGGACAGAACCTGGGAACAGGGTTACCGCCAACGCTGGCAACATGACAAGATTGTCCGCTCCACTCATGGCGTTAACTGTACAGGTTCATGCAGCTGGAAGATATATGTCAAAGATGGTCTGGTGACCTGGGAAACCCAACAAAC